>JAADEK010000012.1 GCA_013153455.1 Aquificota bacterium | reverse complement strand
GACGCTATCGCGGAAGCGGTCTTTACGATATCCTTGTCATACCACCTTAGCTCCCTCTTGAAGCGTCTTCTTTCCCTCGCGGGTGCATGAAGACAAAGGATTTGGACTTCTTTACCCTTTGCGTCCTTGTAGAGGTTCTCCATGACGGAGCGAAATGAGCCCGTATACTTCTTCTTTTCCCCGTCTATCTTTACCCACAGTTCCATTAATAGACCTCCGTTTCGTTTCCTGAGGGGTAATATATTTTACTAAAATTTCTTAACTTCTATACCGTATTTCTTTATCCTGTAATCAAGCTGTCTGAGGGTATAACCGAGGAGTTTCGCAGCCCTTGACTTTACGTATCCCGTCTTTTCAAGCGCTTCTATTATCTTCTTCTTCTCCGTTTCTTCTATGAATTTGGGAAGGTCTCCCTTTGATTTTGCCCTCTTTTCGGTGAGGTGCGGAGGTAGCTCCTTGGGCGTTACCCTCCCGTCGTTGAGGATTACTATGCGTTCTATGATGTTTGAGAGTTCCCTTACGTTGCCGGGGTAGTCGTATTCAAGGAGTATCTGGAGGGCTTCGCGCGTAAAGCGGACGTTCTTTGAGTATTTCTTGTTAAACTCGTTCAGGAAGTGCTCTATGAGTATGGGTATGTCCTCGCGCCTTTCCCTGAGGGGAGGGACGTGTATGGGTATGACGTTGAGCCTGTAGTAGAGGTCTTCGCGGAACTTGCCTTCCTCTACGAGCTTCTTTAGGTCCCTGTTTGTCGCAGCTATTATCCTTACATCAACCTTTATCGTCTTTTCTCCCCCGAGGCGCTCTATCTCCCTGTCCTGTATAACGCGAAGGAGCTTAGCCTGAAGGGGGAGGGGCATATCACCTATCTCGTCAAGGAATATCGTTCCACCGCTTGCGAGCTCAAATTTTCCCTTCTTTGCGCTGTAGGCTCCCGTAAAGGCTCCCTTCTCGTATCCGAAAAGCTCCGCCTCAAGGAGCTCCGAGGGTATAGCAGCGCAGTTTACGGTAACGAAGGGTTTGTCCTTTCTCGGGCTTTCGTAGTGTATCGTTCTCGCGATTAGGCTCTTCCCGGTCCCGCTTTCCCCGAGGAGCAGGACCGTGCTGTCCGTCTTTGCGACCTTCTCTATCAGCTCTATGAGCTGTTTTACCGCTTTACTCCTTCCTATAATCCCGTGGAGGGAATACTTGTCCTGAAGCTCACGCGTAAGGAGCTTCTTCTCCTCTTCCCACTCCTCGCGTTCCCTCTCAAACTTTTCGTGAAGTTTGAAAAAGAGCCCCAGAAGGTTTCCTATGATGCTCAAGGTTTCCGTGAACTTCTCAACGCTCTCCTCGTTCTCAAACTCCTTAAAGGTAACGAGGACACCCTCTATATCACCCCCCACGCGTATCGGAACCGCGATGAGGTAGTGCTTCTCGCTCAAAAGGCTTCCCACACCCGTCTTGTTTACGAAAAGCTCGCTCGTCTTCACCGCGGGTATGACGACGGGCGTTCCCCTCTTGAACACCCTTCCCGTTATCCCCTCACCCTTTTTGAAAGCCACGGGGCGGTTGAAAACCGAACCGAAGGAGCTCTTTATCCTTACCGAGCGCCCCTTTTTTACCGCTATGAAGCTGTAATCCACACCGAGGTATGAGTAGAGAACCTTAAGGACTTCCTTCAGGCTCCCGCCGAAGTTCTTCTCCTCGGTAAGTATGCGCGTAATCTCGTTTACTACGTAAAGCTCCTTTAGTTTGAGCGTCCTGCTTCCCACTTCAGAAAATTAATTTAACCTATCAAGGAGTTTGCGGGGTATGAGCCTACGAACGGGCTTGAAGGAGAGGAGCTTCCTCGTCGCGCGCGGAAACGCCCTGTGAAGGCACAAAAGCGCGGGTATAAGGAAGGGACTTGAGGGAACAAGCGGGAGAACAAGCCCTATAAGCCCGAGAACGAGCAAAAAGAAAGAGCAAAACCCGTAAAGGAGCCTCACCTTTCTTCCCCTCTCCATACGAAATGACTCACGCTGACCACACCAAAGAGGTATACAAGTAAGAGGTTCACAAACCCGAAGAAATACGTAAGGAGAACGAGGGGAGGAAATAGTCTGACGAGGAGAAATTTAAAGATTAGCAAAAACAGGGACACCGCGCCCACGATTAGGGAGGAGACCAAAAGTTCAAAGGAGAAGCTTATCCTCCAAAGGAGGCGGGAAAAGGGCGCGGTAAGGAAGAGGATGAAGTAATCGCTCGGCTTTTTTGCCTCTACGACTGTTCTCGCAAAGAACGCGGGAAAGGACGTAACAACCGAGAAGTATAAAAACAAGAAAAAGAGGACGTATACAAGAACGAGCGTTCCGCTCGGAGCGGTTCCGAAAGCCAAAAGGGAAGTCCCGACCAAAAGTCCCAAAAGTATAAAAGCCATCACCAAAAGGACGAAAAGCGATATGAGGAGTGCGTAGTTCGCGAGAACCAAAAACAGGGCGTGGGGCATGTAAGACAGGATAACGTCCGAAAGAGAGCTTTCCTTTACGCCCTTTTTATAGGCTTCCTCGTCCCCTTTTGTCTTTAGGTAGAGCTTTGAGAAGTATATTATCGCGCTGAAGGTTATGAGGTTCTGAAGGAGGAGCGAGAGCACACCCAAGGGAAGGACGAAAAGGAGGTTAAGAGCGGTAAAGAGGAGCGCGAGTCCGGAGGTGAGGGAGGGGTTTTGTGTGAGGGTTATGAACCACACCCGAAGGGTCTTTTTCCACATTTAAAATGAGTATACTATGAGAATTTTGGCGGTCGGGGATATCATCGGAAAGCCGGGAAGAAAAGCGCTAAGGGAGTTCCTCCCCCAGCTGAAGGACGAGATTGCATACGACGCTGTTATCGTTAACGTTGAGAACGCCGCGGGGGGCTTCGGTCTTACTCAAAAGGTTTACGAGGAGCTACTTGAGCTCGGTGTTGACGTCATGACCTCCGGAAATCACATATGGGACAGGAAGGAGATTTACTCCTTCATAGACGACGCTCACAACCTCCTGAGACCAGCCAATTACCCTGAGGGTGTCCCCGGTAGGGGTTTTGGTATCTTCAAGAAAAACGGTGTGGTCTTCGGTGTTATAAACCTCATGGGTAAGGTTTTTATGGAGTGTAATCTTGAGAACCCCTTCGGGGTGTTTGATGAGATTTACGAAGAGATAAGGAAAGAGACGAATATCGTTGTGGTTGATTTTCACGCGGAGGCTACGTCCGAGAAATGGGCTTTTGGCATATACGTGGACGGGAGGGCTTCCGCTGTGTTCGGAACACACACCCACATCCCTACCGCGGACGAGTTTATCCTAAAGAAAGGGACGGGATACGTTTCGGACGTGGGTATGAGCGGGGTTTGGTATTCGGTGATAGGGGTAAAGCCCGCCCAAGCTATAGAGAGACTTAAGCTCGGCGTTCCGAGACGGTTTGAGGTTGAGGAGAAGGGTCAGGTGGTTTTCAACGCGGTATTGTTTGACATAGACGAGTCCACGGGTAAAACTATAAGTATAGAAAGGATTAAGAGGTTTTTATGAGGGGTGTTCTTTTTTTATTTCTCTTCGTTTCTCTCGCGCTCGGAGGGATATCGGAAAAATACAAGTATTACAAAACATTTTTGGAAACAAAGGACAAAAAGCTCGGTGAGCTTCTCGTTGAGAGATACCCGACCGCACCTTTTATAAATTACGTCCTTTATCAGCTCATACTAAAGACATACAAGGAGGAGCCAAAGAAAGCCCGCGCATACGCAAAGCGTATAAACGTAAAGAAACTCAGTCCTTCTCAGGTAAAGAGGTTATACGTCGTTTACAAAAAGCTCGGTATCAGCACAAAACCCCTCGTCCTTCACCACCCTCACCTCTTTCCGCGTGAGCTAAAAAAGTTCTCCTTTACGGAGGAGGAAAGGAGGCTCATAGGGAAGAAACTCTTTAAGGCGAGGAGATACAAAGAAGCCCTGAGGTGGAGCGACAGCTGTTACGTGAGGGGTGTCTCACTTTACAGACTCGGTAAGTTTTCAAAGGCGAGAGAGGTTCTGAGCTCTTGCTCCTCAAGAAAGGCGAGGGAGTTCCTCCTTTACGCATACCTGAAAAAGGATATGATTGAGAGCGCAAAAAAGCTCGCAAAGGGAGACCCATACCTTACATACCTCCTCGGGAGGGAACTCCTTGAGAGGGGTATGCTCAGAACCGGTGTGAGGGTTCTTGAGAAGAGCACACATCCCGAAGCTCGGTTTTACCTCGGGGTCGGGCACTACGCGCTCGGGAATTACGAAAAGGCTCGCGAGAGCTTTCTTTCTTACAAGCCCCTCAAGTCCTCCAACGTAGCTAAAAAGCACTTTTGGCTCTTTAAGACGGAGTTGAACCTCAGAATGGAGGAGTCCGCGCTTGAGAACCTCACGAAAGCGTCAAAGGGGGAGGGCTTTTACGCGACCGTGGCAAAACTCCTTTTGGGTAAGAAGGTTTACAAGCCCGTTTCGCTCGTCAGCGCAAGCCCCCCGAACCTTTACTTTGAGCTTAAGAAGATTTACGATTACGGATTTTTGCACTTTATGCGTTACGAAGCCTTCAAGCACAAGGACGAGATAACGAAGGGGGATATACTCCTTTTGCTTGAGCTTGACCCCTATCTCGCGATAAGGCTCGCGGTCAACAAATACGGAACCGCTTCCGAGATATACAGGTCAATCTCGCACCCGACACCGTTTTCGGGTATAGTGAGGAGGGTCTCGGAGCGCTTCGGGGTTCCCGCGGAGCTCATATACGCGATAATGCGCCAAGAGAGCCTTTTTGACGTCTACGCCCTTTCCGTCGCTGGGGCGAAGGGTCTTATGCAACTCATGGACTTCACAGCCCGCTGGAAGGCAAAAAGGCTCGGTATAGAGCTGGGAGACGTTTACGACCCGTACACGAACATACTTCTGGGAACCGCTTACCTTTCATTCTTGATGGACTACTGGGACGGGGATATGCTCAGGGTAATAGCGTCTTACAACGCGGGACAACGAGCGGTCGGAAACTGGAGGCGCTACGAGGACGACTTTCTCTTTATAGAGCTCATTCCATACACACAAACCAAAAACTACACGAAGAAGGTCTTACACAACTACTACATATACAAAGAGAAGTTAAAGGATTTCTGAGCCCTCAAGCTCCTCAACGGGTCTCCTTCCCGCGTAGCCCGCATCAAGCTCGTGCCAGAACATTATCGTCTCCTCGTCCTCCCTCCAGCAGAGCCATATGTATCTCCCCTCGTGAACCGACAGAAAGTCAACGAGGAGAGGCTCAAGACCCTTCACAACACCCCCGAGCTTCTCTATACGGGCTATGTGTCTCCTTATCTGGGCTTCAAGCTCACGTATACGCGTCTTTATATACATAATCTCAAGCTCGTCCTCCTCGGAGTTGAGACTCTCGTAGAGCTTCTTCAGCTCTTCCTTCTTGAGCCTTATGTCTTCCGCCACGGGCTTTATCTTAACGAGCGTCTCGCGTGCTTCACGAAGCGAAAAGAGCCTCATCCCTATACCCTCCGATTATTTTACTCCTCCATAAGAAGCTCGTTCTCAATCTCAAAGTAAACGTAGTAAGCGTTCACGGGATTCACGCTGAAAAATACGGGGATTTGGGCATACGAGGGGTCAACCGAGAGCATCACCTCGTTTATCCTCTCCCTCACACACTCAACGTCGCACCCCTCTTGTATGAGTTTCTTTACCGCGGAACGGAGCTCCCTTATATACTTCTCCGTTTGCTCTATAGCCCTGAGGGCTTGCTCTTTTGTGAGCATAGGCTCACCGTGTCCGGGGAGGAGCATCCTCGGGCGAAGCTCCCTTATCTTCTCAAGACAAACGAGCCAGCTCCTTGAGTTTCCCGAGCCCAAAAACGGGAGCCTGCCGTCAAATACGAGGTCCCCGCTTATGAGAATCCTCTCCTCGGGCAGGAATACGACCACGTCGCTCGGTGTGTGCCCCTCACAAAGGTGCATAACCTCAAACCTCTTTAACCCTTCCCCTTCCCTCATGTATACGTTGAGGGAGTCTTTGAGCGTGAGCGATGGGGGTGTAAGCTCCGTTCCCTCCATGTGCTCACCGAGTATCTTCTTCCTCGCGAGAAAGAAGTTGTAAGAGGAGGGGTCCGAGAGGTATTCGTATGCGTTTTCGTGAGCTATGACCTCCGCTCCCGCCTCCTTTAGAGCCTTTGCCCCGTAGAAGTGGTCCGTGTGGTAGTGGGTAATCACGAGGAAGCGAACGGGCTTATCAGTGATACCCCTTATCGTCTCAAGAAGCTCCTTTCCGAGCTTGTAGGTGCTGAGGGCGTCAACCACAAGAACCCCGTCGTCCGCGACGTAAAAGTATGCGTTTGAAATAAAGCCCCTGTTTTCGTATGAGACTTGCTCGTATACGCCGAACACACCGTAAAGTCTGTCGGTTATGCGCCTGAGGGTCTCCTTTACGTGCTCCGGGTATCTTTGTGCAAAGGAAAGGGAGAGCAGAAGGAGGAGAAGAAGCGGGCGCATCACATCTCACCCTTTACTTCTTTTATCGCCTCCTTCACGTCCTTGTCCGCCTTCAGGAATACCTCTATCACCTCGGGGGTGAGGTATTTGCGAAAGCCCTTTACGAGGTTCTGGACGTTTATATACCCTACCTCAACGCTCCCGTCTTCCCTCTCAAGGACGTAAATCCTGCACGGTGCGAGCGTCCCGAACTGGGGAAAAGCCCTGAGTATCTTATCGCCGTAGGTGAGATTACAGACGTAAAAGACGGTCATCTTGGGCTTTTTTGATACCTCAAGTTTCTCAAGGACGTTCATATTCTTACCATTCAGGGCGGTCTCAAGGAGGATTACGACCTCCTCGTAAGGTATCCCCTCTATCCTTTCTGTATAAAGGAGCTTTCCGCTTTGTGCGAAGAGAATCGTTAGGGTTGCGAGCAAAAGGAGAAGTTTCCTCATCTCCTCACCTCGTCAATTGTTTTCCTCAGGGTTCTGTAGGTGTCTATGAGGAGCTTTATCTCTTCTTCTGTCAGCTTTTTTGCTTCTTCCGCGAGGAATACGATTTCCTTGGGCGCGCTTACCTTCACACCCTTTCCGTCGTCGTATACCGCGACACTGCAGGGGATTAGGTTCGTGAGGGATGGCGCCTTTACGAGGAGCTTTTCTTTGTTGGGTATATCACAAGCGAGTATGATTGAGTATTTCATGAAGTCCTTAACACCCCTCGCCTCAAGGGCTTTTGATATTGGAAGGACACGGATTACTTTGAGCCCGTTTTCGTTGAGCTTCTTTTGTAGCTCCTCAAGGGTTTGGTCAAAGTTTTTGTTCTTTACCTCTACGGTGTAAAACATCAGTCTGAAGGGGTTCCCGAAGTAGTAGCGGATGAAGTAAAAGAGGGAAAGGGCGATTATCGCACCTATGAGGAAGGCTACGAGTGCCCTCAAGACCCACCTCCGTAGCAAGCGTCGTAAGGTTTGTAGGGAGCGTCAAGGACTTTCACGTTAGGCTCCGTCCTCGGTTTTACGCTCTCCTTCTTCTTTAAGTAATTTATAAGAATTTCGTAAACGGGGACGGGTTTGTATCCGGGCTCAAGCGTATCGGGCGGTGGGGGAGGTCCACCGTATACCGCGACGAGGTACTCTTTGTCGGGCTTCAGGGGTTTACCGCCTATGGTTATGTTCCTGAGTCTGTTGTAGGGGGGTCCGTTTACTTCTATCTCGTATTCAACGTTCCAGAGCCTTGACATATCGCCCCCCTGTTGGTAGAAGGGGTCGGGGTTGAAGACGTTGTCCGCGACGTCCTCCCATACGGTCTTTAGTTGCTTTCCCGTTCTCCTCAGGACGTAAACGTTCGGATACGTTATAGCGGTGTAGGCGTATACGTGGTCAACGGTGACCTTTTCACCGGGCAGGACGACCGTTCCCCACCTGTATCCGGGCGATGTGACGACGTCAAGCTCACCCCCGTAGTAGTCGTTTATAGCTTCACCCACGAGCCAGTCCCACGTTGAGAAGAAGGTATCCCTCTTGTAGAGCATCACCTCGGTTGTGCAAAGCTCCTTTGAAAGCCCGAGCTTTTTGTCAAGCTCAGACCAATAACTGTCAACGAGTTTTTGGGCTTCCGGGTCCGCGGGTATGAGGTTTGAGGCTATCGGGTAGAGCTTGTAGCTCAGGTCTCTTATCCTTCCGTTCTTTACGTCAAGGTCAAGCCTGCCGAGGAATTTACCGTGTGAACCCGCTATTACGACAATCGTGTTCGTTCCCGGAACCTTGTAGGCTTTCGGGACAACGTCGTGCGTGTGCCCGGAGATGATTATGTCTATCCCGCTCACCTTCTTCGCGAGCGCGATATCAAGGAGGAGTCCGTCGTGCGAGAGGAGGATTACCGCGTCAACCTTGTGCTTTTCCTTTAGCTCGTTTACGTATTCTTGGAGTGTGTCCTCGCGTATACCGAAACTCCAACCCTCAACGAATTGCTTGGGGTTTGCTATGGGTGTGAAGGGGAAGGAGTTTCCTATGATGCCGAGCCTCGCTCCGCCCACCTCCTTGATTGCGTAAGGCTTAAACACAAGGTCACCCTCAAAACCGAACTCGTCAACCTCCCTTATGTTTTGGGATATGAACTCGCACCCCGCGGACTGCAGTTCCTTTATCCTCTTTAGAACCTTTTCCTTTCCGAGCGTGAACTCCCAGTGACCGACCATTACGTCGTAGCCCGTTAGTTTCATCCAATCAACGACCGCTTTTCCGTCGGTGAACGTCCCGACCGCGGTCGTCACCCACGTATCCCCTCCGTCAAGGAGGAGAACCTTATCCCTTCCCCTTTCGGAGATTATCTTCTTCACGAGCCACGTTATGTGAGGAGCCCCTCCCATCTTCCCGAACTTTCTCGCGAGTTTCGGAAAGTCAACACAGCTCATAAAGTAAGCCTCAAGCGTCCCGGGCGCTATCTTATACATCCTCAGGAATTCTTCCCCCGTTACAGTCCCGGGAAGTCCCCTGAGGTTCTTCGGGACGACGAGGTTTATGGGTTCGGAGAAGTAGTGGGGTCTCAGGTGTGCGTGCAGGTCTGTCGTGAAGAGGAGTGTGACGTTCCCCGTCTCACGGAAGGCGAGCAAGTCCGAGAGGCTCATCTTCGCCAGAGCGGAGACGGGGTTCGTCGCGAGGTATGCGCCCGTAACTATGGCGAGCTCTATAAAGTCCCTGCGAGTGAGGTTCATGTTTCTCCTCCTACTTGTTTATGGGGCTTTCCGGGTCGTGGAGGTATCCCACTATGTGGGCTATCTCTTCGGGACTCAAAAGCCCGTGATAACCGAACCTGAACATCGTTGAACACGGAACTTGAGCCCAAGAGTTGTAAATCCTGTCATACGTGAGCTTGGGGTCTATACCTTTGTTCCCGTAGCCCCTGAGCGAGGGACCGATATTTCCGCATGCTATGATTCTGGGGTCACCGCAGTGACAGGCGTAACAGTTCCCCTTCCTGCTTCCCCCCTTTGTCCCGTAAAGGGCTTTGTATTCCTTGGGAAGGAGGGCGAGGCTTTCCCCTTTCTTCCAGTCTCCTACGAGCTTTCCGTCCTTCGGATACTTTATCGTTTCTTTCATCTCCTTTATAAACTGGGCGACGTCAACACCCTCGGGGGCTATTTGTGTGGGGTTTGAGCAAGCCTTTTGCCACTTGTCTTGAGCGTTCAGAGCCTTGCGAAAGAGCTGGGCTTTGTCTACCTTTTCCTGCGTCTTTGCTTGTGCGCTCAGGGTTTGCTTTTCTTGCTTCACAGCTTGGGACGCGGGCTGACACGCTATAATCCCCGCGCTCGCAAATAGGGCGACGAGCAGTCCTCTCTTCATAGCTCTCCCTCCTTACCTCAAGAGACCGGGGACTTCTATCTTCGCACCGTTCGCGGCGCGTTTCATGTAAAGCTCAAGCGCTATTATCTCCTCTATGTAGAACGGGGGTTTCTTTACCCAGTTCTTCTTAAAGTCAAACTTACCCTTATCGGGGTCAAAGAGGAAAAAGCTCTTGTAGCATCCCCTTATGCGGTCTTCCATCGTCCAGAGCTTGTCCTTTGATATCCTGTAAGCGGGCCAGTGGGCGTATAGCTTGTCCCTGACGGGTGCGCCGAGCTTTTGAAGTCTTATCCTCTTTCCCGCAAGGACGTCGTGGCATATGGCGCAAGAAAAGTCCCTCGCGCCCACCCTCTTGAACCACAACTCCTTACCGTATTCGTAGAGCCTCTTTTCCTCTGGGTGCTTTAGCTCAACGCTTATGGGCATACCGTTGCTGAGGGTGGCTACGTATCCCGCAAGGGGGACGATTATCTTCCTGCCCTTCTTCCCTGACGCGTCAACACCCACATACTTCTCAAGGCAGGACTTTATGCGGAGGTCTATGTCCGCGACGCGCTTTATGTCGGTGTAGTATCTCGGCATCTTTGCGTAAGCGCCCACAAGACCGTCCCCGTCCTGACCGTGGCAAGATGCGCACGTCTTTCCGGTTGTTCCCTTAAGGTTGTGGTAGTATTCCCTCCCCTCTTCTATGATTACGTCCGCGGGTGAGACGCCCATCTCTTTCAGTATCTGGAGCTGTTCGGGCGTAGGTGATTCCGCCCTTGCGGAAAAGAGAAGCGCCCCACCGAGGAGTGAGGCGAGAATAACCTTCCTCATGACTCATCCCTCCACCGTTATGTTTACACTCTTTTCCCACTTGTTGCCCTTGTTGTCCTCGTAAACTATCTTCAGGGTTCCCGACTCCTGAGCCTTCATCTTGATGGCAAAGTAAGGGTTCTTACTGATACCCGGGGAGGAGTTGATGCGCGTAACGAGTTTGTCGTTGAAGTAAAAATCAACGTGGGTGATGTAATGCGCGGGAATCTTTTTTCCCGTTTTTGGGTCTTTCCTGAGACCCGTTTCCATCGGGTGGATGATTACCATCTGAACCTTAAACACCTCTCCCTTCTTTACCTTCTTCGGAACCCTTACGATAGCCCTTCCTATGGATGCCATGCTTCACCTCCCTTTTATGGTTTAACCGCACCCGCCTACGGTTACCTTTACCTCTTTTGAAGCCATTAAATAAGTCCCGTCCTTGAGCTTCAGGATAGCCCTCACGGGTGAGGTCGCACCCATCTTTATCCTCGTCGCAAAGAAGACCTCACCGTTCATGGGGCTGAAATCAACGCTCGCTATGAAGGGGTTGGGGTTTTTGTCAACGAAGATGTGAAGGCTTTCCACCTGCTCAACGGGAACGTCCGCGCTTACCTGTATGGGAACGTTGGCGCCGGACTCCGCTATTGATGGAGCCTTTATCTTCACCTTGTCGCTCTCCTTTATCTGGGAAAGACCGACGCCGAGGTGCTTCTTCAGAGCCTCCTCAAGCGTTATCTTCGCGCTTGCGCTCCTCAGCGCGCCCGAGCCCAAGAACACGCCGAGCGCGGTAAGCGCGGTGAGCTTGATAAATTCCCTTCTTTTCATCTTCAACACCTCCTTACGTTTGTTTTATTACAAACGCTCTCAAGAGCCTTCAGGAAACTCTCCGCGTCAAGGCTCCCGAAAAGCCTCCCGACTACCCTACCGCTCAACGGGTCGTAAACGAGGAAGGAAGGCGTCCCGAAAACCCCGAACCTTCTGGACAGCTCGTCTTTTACGTCAGCACTCACGACGATAAAATTCCTTTTCAGGAATTTTTCCACCCTTTCATCCCCGAAAACGAACTCCTCTACCTGATGACAATAGGGACAGTGCTCACTGTATACGTATATTAGAATGAGCTTATTTTCCTTTTTCGCTATCCTTTCCGCCTCTTTCAAGTCGTTGAGCCACGTTTGAGCGCCCGTAAAAACACCAAAAATGAGGATTAAGAGGAGGATTTTCAGCGTTTTGCGCATCCCAATAATGGAATATAAACTCATCACGGAACAAAAGTTATAAGAAGTGCTTATGATGCGCTCCCGGGCGCCTAATTTAAACACTTTCTTATATCCGTTTTTCATCATATTGTCATAAAACGAATGGGAGGCTTGAAAAAAAGAAAAGGAGGAGTAAAATATAAATCTCGGGTAGCCGGAGTGGCGGAACTGGCAGACGCGCCGTCTTGAGGGGACGGTGCCCTTTACGGGCGTGCGGGTTCGACTCCCGCCTCCGGCACCATTGATTTCTTCTCAAAAATAAAAAGACCCCGCCGAAGGCGGGGTGATAAAACCTTTCAATTCCCTTAAAATAAATCCATGCCGAGAAACGACCTTCTCCTTCGGAGTCTCAGGGGTCAGAGCGTTGAGAGGTTTCCCGTTTGGCTCATGCGCCAAGCGGGGAGGTATATGAGTGAATACAGGGAGCTCAGGGGCAAGAAGGAAAACTTCCTTGAGCTTTGTAAGGACGTTGAGCTTGCTACGCGTATAACGCTCCTTCCTCTTGAGCTTCTCGGGGTTGATGCTCTTATAATTTTCTCGGACATCCTCGTTCCGCTTGAGGGTATGGGTGTGAGGGTTGAGTTCGTTGAGGGGGAAGGTCCGCGCGTTTATTGGTCCGGAAGACCGGAGGAGCTGAAGCCTTACGAGCCTTCCGCGAACGAATACGTTTACGAAATCGTGAGGAGGGTAAAAGAGCTTCAGGACGAGGTTCCCGTTATAGGTTTCGGGGGAGCGCCTTTTACGCTTTTTTCCTACCTCGTTGAGGGGGGACCGAGTAAGGACTTCAGGAAGACAAAGCTCTACATGTGGGAAAGACCGAAGGATTTTAAGCGTGTGATGAGCGCTCTTTCGGATATGCTGGTTTTGTATCTGAGGGAGCAGGTAAGGGCGGGTGCGGACGTGATTCAGCTCTTTGACAGCTGGAGTATGCACTTGAGCGTTGAGGACTACAACGAATACGTTTACCCGTTTACGAATTACGTGATTTCGGAGCTGAAGGCTTTCTCGGACGTTCCCGTTATCTACTTCTTCCGGGGTTCTTGCGCTTTTATGGACATAGCGTCCGATTACCCTGCGGACGCCCTTTCGGTGGACTGGAGCGTTGATATACCCGAGCTTTTTTCGTTATACGATAAGGCTTTTCAGGGAAACCTTGAGCCTTCGGTTCTTTACGCGGACGCGGAAACGATAAGACAAAAGACCCTCTCCCTCCTGAGGAGAATTCCCGTAAGGACGAGATACGTATTTAACCTCGGGCACGGGCTTTTACCGGATATGGATTTTGAGAAGGTTAAGTTTCTCGTTGATACGGTGAAGTCTTTTCGCCTGAGTTGATTCGCCCTACCCAGTCCTTTGCGAAGTGAAGGGCACACCTCCCGGAAAAGCCTCCCCTCTCGGTCGCAAACCGAACGCTTTCCTCAAGGGCTTCCTTTGTGGGTTCAACACCGAAAGCCCTCAGGTTCGCCTTTACCGCTTCAAGGAACTCCCTTTTTCCCATGGGAGGGAAGTAGAGCCTTATTCCGAAGCGCTCCGCGAGGGAAACCCTCTCGTTGTAGGCGTCTTCCTCAAACTTTTCATCCCCGTTTTGTGGAATAAGGTTTCTCCTGTTTGTCGTGACGTATATGAGGACGTTTCGGGGTCTTTCCTCTATGTCCCCGTCCATGAGGGACTTGAGGGCGAGGAAGCTTTCGTCCCGCGGTGTGAAAGAGAGGTCGTCAAAGAAGAGTATGAACCGCTCTTTTCTGTTTCCGAGGAGCTCGTAAAGCTCCCAGAGCTTGGGTATGCCTTCCTTTGTTATCTGGATTATGCGAAGCCCGCGCGATGCGAAGGGCTTTAGGAGGGACTTGACGAGCGAGGATTTTCCCGTTCCCCGCGCTCCCCAAAGGAGGGCGTCGTTCGCGGGAAGCCCGGAAACGAAACGCTCGGTATTTTTAAAGAGTGTCTCCTTTTGTTTATCAACGCCGACGAGAAGCTCGGGGTCCGGGACGTGGGGGTTCTTGACCGGAACCAAGAGCGAGGACGTGAGTCGGAAGGCTATGTGGGTCTTTAGGCTTTCTTCGTCTTTTTGGACGTGTCCGAGGAGGTGGTGGAGCTCCTCAAGGAGTTTCCTCAGGATACTCATGGGTCAAAATTTTACTGGAAAGGTTCTGTGTTTTGTTGTATATTAATAAGAGTCCTTGAGCGGGCGTAGCTCAGCGGTAGAGCGCCTGCTTGCCATGCAGGAGGTCGCGGGTTCGACTCCCGTCGCCCGCTCCAAAAACCTATATACGGGTTTCCTCACTCAAGCGGTTCAAGGACTTCTTCGGGTTCTTCAAGGGGTTCTTCGTAGCTTTGCTCGTATGCGAGGTTCTTCAGGAAGTAAGCGAGAAAGAGGGCTTGTTGGAGCGAAAGGGGGACGTTGATACGTCTCTTTTCGTCCTTGCTCTTTTCTTTACCCCTCTCAAGGACGAGGGCTATAAAGCCCTTTGAGTTTCTCGTAAAGCGTTCAAGGCTCAGCTTGCTGTAGAACTCTCCCTCCTCCGTCGTGAACCTGTGGTATGAGAAGGTTTCCTTTCCCTCTTCCTTTCTCGCGAGCCTTTCTATCGCGAGGGCAAGTCCGTAGGCTTCGTAGGGTGGCATACGCATCTTCACCTCTTCGCGTTTTTCCATTGAAAAGGCTCGTATACCCACCGCACCCTCACGGGCTTTTTTCCTCGCGACCTCCGTCGGATAGACTTCAATTCCCGTTTTCGCAGCGTAAAGCGTAAGCTTCCTCTTCATACTATTGAACGTATGCCGTGGGGAGGGAAAGTAAAGTATCATACACTTTCTCAGTGTATGGTTTAAAATATTAAAGTATCAGGCGACGTGGCCGAGCGGTCAGGCGGGGGACTGCAAATCCCCTTTACGGCGGTTCGAATCCGCCCGTCGCCT
>JAADEK010000114.1 GCA_013153455.1 Aquificota bacterium | reverse complement strand
ATAAACCTCGTTGACAGGGTCTTTGTTATTGTCTTTGATACACCCGCTTCGGAAGAGGTGATATTCGGGGAAAACGGGCTCGTAAAGGGAAACGTTAAGGGAAAGACCATCATAGATATGACGACGAATCATCACGCTTACCCTCCCGTCGCGGAAAAGGAACTAAAGAAACTCGGAGCCTACTACCTTGACGCCCCGGTTTTGGGGAGCGTCGTCCCCGCAAAGAGGGGAGAGCTGACGATGGTCGTCGGGGGGGACAGGGAGAAGTTTGAGGAAAACGAGGAGCTCTTTTACAAGTTCTGTAAATCGGTTTATTATCTCGGTCCCGCGGGTATGGGAAGCAGGGCAAAACTCGTTAACAACATCGTCCTCGGGGGCTTTATGGACCTCCTCGCGGAGGCTATAGCCATAGGTGAAAGGGCGGGTATAGACAAAGAAACTCTGATAAACATACTGAACGACGGAGCGGGGAAGTCATACATACTTGACGTAAAGAAGAAGAAATTACTTGATGAGGACTTCTCAACCCATTTTTCGGTCAACCTCATACACAAAGACCTCCAATACGCCCAAGACCTCCTTTACGAGCTTAAACTCTTCTCATTTACCGCTTCCGCGGTGAAGGAGACCTACGGTCTTGCGAGGAAGATGGGTCTCGGGGAGCTTGACTTTTCCGCTGTTTACAAACTCTTCAAGGAGTGAGCCTCCTCAAGCCCCCTCCTGTATTTGTAATACGCACAGCAGGCACCCTCGGAGGAAACCATGCAAGAGCCGAGAGGGTTTGAGGGTGTGCAAACTTTACCAAAGAGCTTACAATCGGTCGGCTTCGCGACCCCCCTGATTACCTGACCGCATATACAACCGGGGTGCTCTTTCGGCTCAGGGAGTTTTACATCAAAGCGCTCCTCCGCATCAAAACCCCTCCACTGCCTCTTTAGCCTGAGGGAAGAGTAAGGTATTGTGCCAAGCCCCCTCCACTCAAACTCCTTCCTCAGCTCAAACACATCCGCGACGAGCTTTTGAGCCTTCAGGTTCCCCTCGTATGTAACAAAGCGCGTGTATGCGTTCTCAACCTCAGCCCTCCCCTCGGTGAGCTGTCTCATTATCATGTAAACCGCCCTCAGTATATCAAGGGGCTCAAAACCAGATATTACAACGGGCTTCAAGAAGTCCTCCGCGAAATACTCGTAAGGTCTGGTTCCTATTATCACACTCACGTGCCCCGGACCTATAAACGCGTCTATCTCTACCCTCCCTATCTGTCTCAGCTCGGGTGAGTTGAGTATGTGCTGTATAGCAGCGGGTGTTATCACGTGGTTTGAAACCACAAAGAGGTTCCCGATGCCCTCCCCCAGAGCCTTCTTCAAAAGAACCGCGGTCTGGGGTGTTGTGGTCTCAAAGCCTATGGCGAAAAAGACGACCTTTTTGTTCGGGTTTTCCTTAGCTATCTTCAGCGCGTCAAGGCACGTGTAAAGCGCCCTGACGTCCCCTCCCTCCGCCCGAACGTCAAGAAGACTCTTCCTCCCGGAGCCCGGAACCCTCAGGAGGTCACCGTATGAGCAAAGAATCACATCCTCCCTCCTTGCGAGCTCTATCGCGAGGTCTATCCTCCTCATGGGCATAACGCAAACGGGGCAACCGGGTCCGTGAACGAACCTAACCGCACCCTCAAGGAGCCTGTCAATACCGAAGCGCATGATAGCGTGTGTATGCCCCCCGCAAAACTCCATTATCTTTATACTTCTCCCGAGCTTCTCGGAGAGCCTCCTTATCCCTTTTACGAGGGCTTTTACCTTTTCCTTGTCCCTGAAGGCGGAAAAGAGAAACTCATCCCTCATCAAGCTCCCCTTCCATGTGCTCAATTATCTCCTCAAATAAAGCGAGACTCTCAAGGGCTTCCTTCTCATCAAGCTTCTGTATGGCAAAACCTACGTGAACGAGAACGTAATCCCCCACGCTCACACTCTCGGGCATAAGCTCAAGGGAAACCCTCCTCTTTACACCCATCGTATCCACGAGGGCTGTTCCGTCCTCGTATACCTCAACGACCTTTGAGGGTATGGCGAGACACATACCACTTCTAATTATAAGAAAGGCTTTGATTATACTCTTTCGTATGAAGAAGGTTTTCGTGGGCGTTGACACGGGAGGGACGTTTACGGACTTCGTATACTGGGACGGTGAGGACTGGAAAGTCCTTAAACTCCCCTCAACACCCGAAAACCCCGCCCTCGCGGTTCTTGAGGGTCTTGAGAGGATAAGGAAAGGGAGAGCGCTTGACGTAGTCCACGGCTCAACCGTAGCGACGAACGCCCTCCTTGAGAGGAAAGGAGCAAGGACCGCCTTCATAACAAACAAGGGATTTGAGGACATACTTGAGATAGGGAGACAAAACAGGGAGGAGATATACGAGCTCCACTACAGGAAACCAAAACCCCTGGTAGGGAGGGAGCACCGCTTCGGCGTTGATTGCAGACTCAACAACCGCGGTAAAGTCCTGAAACCCCTGAATGAGGATGAGGTCCTGCGCATAGCGAAGCGCCTTGAGGAAGAAGGGATAGAGTCCGTCGCGGTTTGCTTTTTGCACTCCTACGCAAACCCCGAACACGAAAAGAGGGTCGGTCGGATACTGGGGAAGCGAAAGCTCTTTGTTAGCCTCTCTTGTGAGATACTCCCCGAATTTCGCGAATACGAAAGGGCATCAACAACCGTCATAAACGCATACGTCTCCCCCAAGATGGGGACATACCTCTCTTACCTCTCCTCAAACCTAAAAGAGGGAGATACCCTTCGGGTGATGCAATCAAACGGCGGGATAATATCCGCACAGGTCGCATCTCGTGAAGCGGTAAGAACCATACTCTCCGGACCCGCGGGCGGGGTCATGGGTGCCCTCTTTGTCGCAAGGCTCGCGGGCTACGACAAACTCATAACCTTTGACATGGGGGGAACGTCAACGGACGTATCCCTCCTGAAAGGAAAACCCGCCCTCACGACCGAGAGCAAGATAGCGGGTCTGCCCGTTCGTGTTCCCATGATAGACATAAACACGGTCGGAGCGGGCGGGGGTTCAATAGCATACGTTGACGAAGCAAAAACCCTAAGGGTAGGACCGAGGAGCGCGGGCGCACGCCCCGGACCCATCTGCTACGGAAAGGGAGGAAAGGAGATAACGGTCAC
>JAADEK010000036.1 GCA_013153455.1 Aquificota bacterium | reverse complement strand
GCGGAAAGGTGAGCCTCAAGCGCGTTGAGGAAGCGATAAAGGTCGGGGAGTCTTGGTCGGAGATGCTGAAAAACGACGTTGACGCGGAAGAAGAGGCAATACGTATATACATGCGTCAGCTTGAGGAGGTAAAGGACGACTCGGTCAAGAGACTCCTTGACAGGATTATAAACGACGAGATGAGACACAAGAGCGAGTTTGAGGAGCTCTTGAGGGGTCTAAAGGAGGAAAAAGGGAAAGAAAAGCCCGCGGGTAAAGAGGTTGAGCTGTTGAACGAGCTCCTTCAGAAGGAATACAAGCTCGTCCTTGACCACCTTTACCACTTCTTCCACTCAAGGACGTGGGAAGAGAAGGATACCTCGCTTGACATAGCTATAGAGAGTATGTTTCACATGGGTTTGCTCGGAGAGGAGATAGGAAAGAGGGGAGGTTTCCCGAACCTCTCACTTCCCCGAACCCTCCACACTAAGGGATACTCACCCGAGGAGCTTTTGCGCGATATATCCGAAGAAGAAAGGGCGAAAAACCTCTACGGGGAAAAGGTAAGGGAAGTAAGGGACGAGGAGCTAAAGAAGCTCTTTTCTTGGATTGAGAAGCACGAGGAGTATCACGCGGGACGCCTTTCGGAGCTTCTCGGGCGCATGAAGCGCTTTACGGTCGGGGGTCTTGATGAGGGGGGTCATAAAGATACCTAATACTTTCTATGCATATTAGTTATAGAAAATCTGAGATAAATACGTTAAATTATTAAACTCACAGTTAGTCCGGACTAACTGGGGTAAGAGATGGTTGGGATAAAGGACCAGATAAGGGCGCTTGCGGAAGCGATAGAAAGGGAGAGCGTCCTGATTCACAGGGATGCGCTCATAGGTGCTTACAGGGACCTCAGCAAGGTAGCGAAGTTCGGCATAGACAAGCTCGTTAAAAAAGCTGCGGAGTTCGGGGGAAGGAAGGGAGCAAGGACACTGAAAGAGCGCTACGGGCTTTACACCGACCGCCTTGAGGAGGCGCTTGAGGTTCTCTCCATAATAGCGGAGTCCTCGCGTATGATAGGCTACTTTGATTACGACGAGGACGAGATAAGGGTTGAGGGGAGTATACTCGTTGAAGCAATACCGAAAAGCGATAAGCCCGTCTGTCAGCCTATGGCTGGCTTCTTTAAGGGGTTTTTGAGCGAGTTTCTTGAGAGGCAATACGACGTTGAGGAGGTTATGTGTCAGGCTCAGGGTTACGAGAGGTGCGTCTTTAGGATAAAGCCAAAAGGTGCGCGTAAGTAAGCTCTTTCTTCCCCTTTCGTTTGTATACCGCGGAGCGGTCTTTTTAAGAAATCTTTTATACGATAAGGGAGTATTAAAGCAAAAGAGGCTTCCCGTTCCCGTAATCTCCGTGGGGAATTTGTCGGTGGGAGGAAGCGGGAAGACGTCCTTCGTTATGTATCTGGCTAACCTCCTCAGGGATAGGCACGTTTGTATACTTCTCAGGGGATACCGAAGGAAGACCAAGGGTGCCCGTATCGTGTCAAGAAGGGGCGAGGTTCTCATGGGCTGGGAGGAAGCGGGGGACGAGGCTTACCTGCTCGCCCGAAGGCTTCCCTTTGCGAGCGTCGTTGTCGCGGAGGACAGGTATGAGGGAGGGCTATTGGCGCTCGGGGAGCTTTCCCCCGAGGTTTTTATCCTTGACGACGGGTTTCAGCACAGGAAGCTCTACAGGGAGCTTGATATAGTTCTTTTGAAGCGCGAAGACCTCTCGGACTTCCTTCTTCCCGCGGGAAGGCTAAGGGAACCTCTTTCATCTCTCAGGAGAGCGGATATAGTCGTTCGCTCATACCAAGACGTGAAGCCTTTTTCCTTTGAGGGGACGCTCGGTATGTTCAGGGAGTTTTGTTGTGTCCTTGATTCGCGCTTTTCTGAGCTACCTCTTTCCTTTTTGAGGGGAAAGGAGTTTGTAGCCTTCAGCGCGCTCGGGGACAACGAGCAGTTCAGGAGGACGCTTGAGAGGCTCGGGGTGAGGGTAAAGAGGTTTTTGTCCTTCAGGGACCACCACGATTACGCGGACTTTGAGCTGTCGGGTGATGAGCTTTACATAACGACGCCGAAGGACCTCGTGAAGTTTGAGGGGAGGGATAACGTATTTGCGCTTGATTTTCGTATAAGGTTGGAGGGGGAAGAAAGGCTGAGGGAGGCTATTTGTAGAATTTTTTGCTGATTTGTGCTCTTTCCTCCCCGCAGTCCACGTCTTCCCTGTCTATGTATTCCTTTTGTTTCCTTATGGCTTCCTCGCCCGTTACGAGGTCTTTTAGGTCCCTCTCAAGGTTGGCGGGCTTTATCTTCGCTATCCAACCCTCCCCGTATGGGTCTTCGTTTATGAGGTCTGGTTTATCAAAGAGTTTTTCGTTCCTCTCAACGACTTCTCCCTCTATGTCCGCGGGGACGGGTCCCGCCCACTTTCCGCTCTCAAGGCTCGCGACGGGCTTTCCTTTCTTTACGTATTTCCCGGGCGCTTTTATGCGTATGTTTATTATCTTTCCTGCTCTGGCTTGTCCTATGTCCGTCACGCCGACGGTTACGGTCCCGTCTTCGTTTACGCGAAACCAGACTTGGTTTTCTATGTCGTAGTAAAGGTCGGGCGGTATGGCGCAACCTCTGTATTCCTCAACCTTCTTTGACATCACTCACACCTCCTCAGTATTTTACAGGAGTGTTCAAGGAGCGAAACGAGTTTGTAAGCGTCAAGGAGGTTCTCCCCGAGGGCAAAAACGCCGTGTCCCCTCACGACCGCAACCTTTGCCCGCTTGAAGGCGTCTATTAAACAGTCCGCGAGCTCTTCGCTCGCACTCGGCTCGGAGGGTGAAACGACGGGAACGCTCCCGAGTATCGCTTTCCCTTCGGTGTCTTTCGGGGTTATGGTTCGGGCTTCTAAGGATAGGCTGACGGTGCAGGGGCTGTGGGTGTGAAGAAGGGCGTCCGCTTTTATGGTTTTTATGATTTTTCTGTGGACGTTTAGTTCGGACGACGCCCTCTCGTCAAGGACGGAGCGTCCGGTGAGGGGAACGTTTATTATGTCCTCGGGAAAGAGGTGCCCTATGTGAGCACCCCTTCTGGTTATGAAGAGTTCCTCCCCGAGCTTTCTGCTCATATTCCCGGTGTGGGCGTAAGTCAGCCCTTCCTTTGATAGCAGGTTTGCGACAAGGAGGAACTCTTTGTATATGTGGTTCATCGGTTTTTAGGATATTAT
>JAADEK010000039.1 GCA_013153455.1 Aquificota bacterium | reverse complement strand
CTTTCCGGGACATACCCCAAAACGTGCATGAGGCGCTACATGTCAAGACCCCTGAGGAACGAGTTCAAACACGAGGTAGGTATAAGGATACTCATAAAGAAGGTTATAGAGCTTTCCGCGCAATACGATATAGCGATGATACCGATTTTCGCCTACTCACACCTTCACTACTTTAAGCTCTTTTTCGTAAAGGAGAGGGGTGTTGAGAGGGTGGACAAGCTCGTTGAGAGGTTCGGATACATCCAATACTGCTTTAACTGTATGAACAGAACCGCGGTCAAGGAGATTCACGAGCTCAGGGAAACCTGCCCCCACTGCGGTGGGAGGTTTCACACGGGCGGACCCCTTTGGCTCGGGGAGCTGTGGGACGAAGAGTTCACAAACTACCTGTATGAGAGCGCAAAGGAAGACCAAAACGTAACGAAGGAGACAAAAAGCATCCTTTCGCTCATAAACGAGGAGGCGAAGCTCCAGACGGTGGGCTTTTACGTCCTTTCCAAACTCGCGGAGAAGGTGAAACTGCCCGCCCAGCCCCCCATCAGGATAGCGGTTAAGTTCTTTGAAGGTGTAAGGACCCACTTCGTGGGTGACGGATTCAGGACGAAGCTCACATTTGACGAGGTCATGAAGAAGATGGAGGAGCTAAAAGAGAAGCAAGAGGAGTTTTTGAGGCGCAGGCTTGAAAAGGAAGAGGGAAAGGGGTAAACTAATTCCTTCCTAAGGAGGTAAGAGGATGCCGAACACGAGACAGGCAAAGAAGCGCATGAGAAGGGACGCAAGGAGGCGCATACGCAACCGCTACCACCTCTCTCGCATGAGGACTTACATAAGGAACTTCCGCAGGATGATAGAAAACGGTGAGCTTGAAAAGGCGAAGGAGTATATAAACGAAGTAATAAGCGTTATATATCACACCGCTTCAAAGGGGGTTATACACAAGAGGGAAGCTGCGAGGAGGGCTTCACGCGTATACAAGCTCCTCAACAAAGCCCTCCAGCAACAACAGGCTCAAGCCTGATTACCACTCCTTCGTATCGGAAAAGTCAACGACGTCGTCTTCCTTCCCCGTTTCCTTCGCCATCTTCATTACAAAGTCAAGGTTCAAAAAGTCATCGCAAAGGTCCGCCTCCTCAAGACACACAAATTCCTTTATGAGGACGATATTCTCCATAATATCACCGAGCTTTTGAGCCATAATCTTCCTCCCCTTGGTTTTTACGCGGTTTTTAATATAAATTACCGAAGGTAATTTTTCAAATTTCAAACAAATTTTTAAAAAATTTAGAACGTTATTTTAAATTTCAATTAACTTTCCGGGGTTAAAGAGATTTTTAGGGTCAAAGACCCTCTTTATACCGAGAAGAAGCTCGTATCCCGCATCCCCGAACTGCCACCTTAGGAACTTCTTCTTCGTCAGCCCCACCCCGTGCTCCCCGGTTATTGAGCCGTTGAAACGAAGGGCGAGCTCAAAGACCTCATCAACCGCTCTTTCCGCCTTTCTTTCCTCCTCTTCGTTCCCTTTGTCGTAAAGGAGGTTAACGTGGAGATTCCCGTCACCTATGTGCCCGAAGACGACGACGAGAAGTCCCCACTTTTTCGCTATATCGCGTATGCGGGGAAGAACCTCCGGTAGGTAGGAGCGGGGAACTACGATGTCCTCGTTTATCTTCCCGCTCCTCAGGTGCGAAAGGGCGGGACCCAGATTCTTACGCACGCTCCAAAGCCTTTGCTCTTCCTCTTCGTCCTTCGCTACCTTTACCTTCGCACCGAGTGACTCAAGCAGGGAGCGAACCTCCGAAAGCTCTTCCTCTACCGCGCAGGGGTGCCCGTCAAGCTCTATAAGGAGGAGCGCCTTTGCACCCTTCGGAAGCCCTGAGGGCTTGTATTGCTCAACCGCCCTTATGGCGTCTTCGTCCATAAACTCAAGCGCGCTCGGGAATATACCCGACAATAGTATAGCGTTTACCGCTTTTCCTACCGTCTTTAGGTCATCAAAGAGCGCGAGGGCTGTTTTCCTCGCCTTCGGTCTTGGTATGAGCTTCAGGGTGATTTCTGTAAAGAGACCGAGCGTTCCCTCGGAGCCCACGAGAAGGCGCGTAATGTCGTAGCCCGCAACGTCCTTAAGGACGGGTCTTCCGCTCCTTACGACCTTCCCCTCCTTTATGACCGTCTCAAGACCAAGAACGTATTCGCGCGTCGTTCCGTATTTTAGGCATCTGGGTCCTCCCGCGTTCTCCGCCACGTTTCCTCCTATGGTTGAGTATTTAAAGGAGGAGGGGTCGGGGGGGTAAAAGAGACCGAGCTTCTCAACGTAAGCCTGAAAGTCCGCTGTGATTACGCCGGGCTGGACGGTCGCGGTAGCGTTGTCAACGTCAACGGTAAACTTGTCCATCCTCTCAAACGAAACAACCACCCCCCTCTCGTCCGTCGGGACCGCGCCTCCCGTAAGCCCGGAGCCCGCACCGCGCGGGAATACGGGGATATTTTCCTCGTAGCACACCTCAACGAGCTTTATAACGTCTTGCTTGTTTTCGGGAAATACGACCGCGAGCGGTGTTTTCCTCTCAATGGGTATGGGTGTAGCGTCGTAAGAGTAAAGCTTTCTGTCGGGAAGAGAGGTCTTTACCTTCCTCTCCCCGAGAGCCTTCCGCAGTTTATCAAGCCCGTCCGAGCTTACGAGGTTCATGGGTTTAGTATATAGGCAAAAGAGGAGGGCTTTCCACGACGAATCTCATCCCGTTACTATGCTCACGAGCCTTCCCTTTACGTATATGAACTTCTTTATCTCTTTTCCCTCAAGCCATTTTCTCACGCGCTCGTCCGAAAGAACCGCTTCCTTTACCTCTTGCTCATCCGCGGAGGGTGAAACGCTCACGCGCGCCCTTACCTTCCCGTTTATCTGAACCGGGAGCTGGATTTCTTCTACCTTCAGGGCGTCGGGGTCCGGTTCCGGGAGGGGGTGGGTTGAGACGAAGGGTTTGTTCCCGAGAAGCTCCCACATCTCCTCGGATATGTGCGGTGTTATGGGTGAGAGGAGGAGGATAATCGTCTCAAGGGCTTCCTTCAGAACCTTGTAGTCTGTCTCACTTTTGGGTTCAAAGCGCTGGAGTGTGTTCAGGAGTTTCATTATGCGAGCTATCGCGGTGTTGAACTGCGTCCTTTCCTCCATGTCCCTCATGTAGTCCCTTATCGTTTCGTGAACCTCGCGCCTTATCTCCTTCGCCTTCCCGCTCACGTC
>JAADEK010000090.1 GCA_013153455.1 Aquificota bacterium | reverse complement strand
CCTCCCGTTAAAGTCTTCGCACTGGAAAGAAAGATACCCGTATACCAGCCGAGAACAAAGGAAGAGCTGATTAAAACGGTGAAGGATTTAAAGCCCGATTGTATAGTTGTCGTAGCATACGGGAAGATACTCCCGAAGGAAGTCCTTGAGGTCCCGCGACTTGGCGCGCTCAACCTGCACGCTTCTTTACTTCCGAAATACAGGGGTGCAGCGCCCATACAGCGCGCGCTCATGGCGGGCGAAAAGGAAACGGGGAACACGGTGATACTCATAAACGAAAGGCTTGACGCGGGTCCAATCCTTTCCCAAGAGAGGATAAGGATAGAAGAGGAGGACAACCTCCTTACGCTCTCGGAGAAGCTTTCAAAAAGCGGGGCAAAGCTCCTCGGGGATACCCTCGCGCGCTGGCTCGGGGGCTCCGTTCGCCCGAAGCCCCAAAGGGAGGAAGAGGCGACATACGCGCCCCCCGTCGCGCGCGAGGAGTTCAGGCTCTGCTGGAAGGCTCCCGCGGAGAGCGTTCGGGACCGCGTTCGGGGGCTTTACCCGGACGTTTACGCTTTTTTCAGGGGAAAGAGGGTAAAGCTCTTGAGGGTGCGCCCTTTTGACGCTGAGGGGGCGCCGGGGGAGGTTCTTGATGAGAAGCGCCTGATTGTCGCGTGCGGTGAGGGCGCGGTTGAGATTCTTGAGCTTATTTCTCCCAAGGGTAGGCGTATGAGCGGTGAGGAGTTTGTGAGGGGATACAAGCCAAGGAGGGAGGAGTTCTTTTCTTAACACCCGAAGGGTCTTTAAATTTTAATTCTTATGAGGAAATATCCTTCATACTTGAACCTTTACGAGAGCGGTGAGCTAAAGGAGAGGGTTCAAAAGGCGCTTTCAATGCTCAAGGAGTGTAATATATGCCCCCACAGGTGCGGTGTTGACAGGACGCGCGACGAGGTTGGTTACTGCAAGGTGGGAAGGGAGGCTATAGTTTCGGACTACTTTCCGCATCTGGGTGAGGAGTTTCCTATAAGGGGTTTTCGGGGGAGCGGGACGATTTTCTTCTCTTACTGTAATATGCGGTGTGTTTACTGTCAGAATTACGAGATTAGTCATCTGGGTGCGGGTAGGCGTGTTTCCGCGCGTGAGCTTGCGGATATGATGCTTGAGCTTCAGGATATGGGTTGTCATAACGTGAACCTCGTGACGCCTTCGCACGTCGTTCCCCAGATTCTTGAGGCTCTTCTCTTGGCGGTTGAGGACGGTCTTCGTATCCCTATCGTCTACAACACCTCCTCATACGACTCCCTCGGGACGCTCAGGCTTCTTGACGGTGTCGTTGATATATACCTCGCGGACTTGAAGTATTTGAGCGATGAGCTGGGGAGGCGCTACTCGCGGGTCAAGGGCTACGCTTCGGTTGCAAAAGAAGCGATAAGGGAGATGTATAGGCAGGTTGGGAATCTGAAGGTAGACCGAAGGGGTATAGCGGTGAGGGGTCTTTTGGTGAGGCATTTGGTTCTTCCCAACGATATATCAACGACGCGCAAGGTTATGGACTTTTTGAGGAGTATAGACCCTAAGCTCGCGGTAAACGTTATGAGTCAATACTTCCCGCATTACAAGGCTTGGGATTACCCGGAGCTTTCGCGAAGGATTACTCCGGAGGAATACAAGAAGGCTCTTGAGTCCGCGAGGGGGCTTTCTTTGGTTCTGGACTAAAATAGAGTTATGGAAGTTACTCTAATCGGGGCTTTCGTTGCGGGTCTTTTGTCCTTCCTCTCCCCGTGTATCTTGCCCGTTATCCCCGCGTATCTGTCTTACATCTCCGGTGTGAGCGGGACGCCTTCGGGCGGGAGGGTAAACTGGAGGGTCTTTGTTTCCTCCGTTTACTTCGTCCTCGGTTTTACGCTCGTTTTTGTGGGGCTCGGTGCGAGCGCCACGTTCGTGGGTCAACTCCTTCAGTCTTATCAGGACTGGGTTGTGAGGATAGGGAGCGGTCTTGTTATATTCTTCGGGCTACACTTTTCGGGAGCCTTTCTTTGGAGGCATTTCCTGAAGGCTTACATCCTCGCGGGCGTCCTTGTCGTAGTTCTTTACCTCCTCGGTTTTCTGGGTAAGGATTCCTTTTTTAACCTCGCCTTTGCTTACGTTGAGGTTTTGGTTCTTTACCTTTTTAAGGTTCACGAGCTTCTATACAGACAGCTTAAGCTTGAGGCAAAGCCGGAGCTTTCTTACGTGGGCGCTTTCTTGATGGGTGTTGTGTTCGCTTTCGGTTGGAGTCCTTGTATAGGTCCCGTCCTCGGTTCCATACTCTTCCTCGCTTCTCAGCAAGAGACGGTGATGAGGGGGGCTTTGTTGCTCTTCGTATACTCACTCGGGCTGGGGATACCGTTTTTGCTCGCGGGGCTTTTGTTTTCCGTTTTCCTGAGCTTTGTTAAGGCTTTCTCCCGATACTTTAAATACGTTGAGCTCGCGGGGGGTGTCCTTTTGGTGGGTCTCGGGATACTCCTCGCGCTCGGGAAGCTTTCCGTTCTTGCTAATATAACCTTCTGATGAGGACGGTCGTTGTAGACTACGGTATGGGAAACCTCGGGAGCGTATCAAAGGCGCTCCAGAGCGTCGGGTTTGAGGTTATCGTGAGCAACAAAAGGGAGGATATCTCCGGCGCGGAGGTTTTGGTTCTCCCGGGGGTAGGGGCTTTCGGGGACGCCATGAGGAACCTAAGGGAGCTCGGTCTTGTTGAGCCCATAAGGAAGCACATAGAAAAAGGGAAACCCTTCCTCGGTATATGCCTCGGGCTTCAGCTTTTGTTTGAAAGGAGCTACGAGCACGGCGTTCACGAGGGACTCGGTATACTGAGGGGTGAGGTTAGGCTCCTTCCGCTCGGTGTTCGGATACCCCACATAGGTTGGAATCAGGTATGGTTTAAAAAGAGGAGCGAGTTTTTGAGCGATATATCGGAGGGAGACTTTTTTTACTTCGTCCACTCATACAGGGTAGTCCCGAAGGAAGAGGAGGTTATCCTCACAACTACTGACTACGGTGAGGATTTTGTGTCTTCGGTTGAGGTCGGGAACTTACTGGCGGTTCAGTTTCACCCCGAAAAGAGCCAGAAGAAGGGTCTTCAGCTTTTAAAAAATTTTAAAAAGAGAGCGCAAAGCGCTCTCCTTTAATCCTCTTCCTCCCTCATCATCCTTCCCTTTCCTTTTCCTTTGCCCTTTCCGTGCCCGTGGAACTTCTTAATCATCTCTTCCCACGAGCCCTCATACCTGTGATACATCCAGTAAGCGACCGCTTCCTTCTCCTCTTCCGTGAGTCCCTTCCCTATAGGGGGCATCACACCGAAAAGCTTGAAAGCCATGGGCATACAAACACCCTTTTCCCTCATGGGTTCGGTTATGTAGTCCTTGACGAACTCTATGAAGTCCTCCTCCTCGGGATAAAAGTGCTTTACCCTGAGGGCTACCTCGTTCATGGGAGGAGCCTTTATCGGGGGGGTCTCGCCCTTGAGAACCCTTCTCCTTATCTCCCTTATCTCGTCGTGGGACATATACTCAACGTGGCAAGCGCTACAGCTCTTTTTGAAGACCTCGTAGCCCTTCTTCATAAGCTCCTCGTTCGGTGATGCGAAGAGCGGAA
Source organism: Aquificota bacterium (assembly GCA_013153455.1). Lineage (GTDB taxonomy): Bacteria > Aquificota > Aquificia > Aquificales > Aquificaceae > Aquifex. The sequence goes on along the minus strand of JAADEK010000090.1, from coordinate 11,538 downwards.
GGGCGAGGAGAAGTCCCGCACTCAGAGCTTTTCTCATGCTCCACCTCCTTTTTCTTGATTAGTAAATTCTAATTTACTTTTCCCTTTTTTCATAGTCCGAAGTTTTTACGGAATTATACAGCGTATTGACAGAAAATGTGAACGAGTTTATATTAGATATTAGCCCTGCGGCGGGACAGGGTGAACCCCCCCAGGCCCGAAAGGGAGCAAGGGTAAGCCCGCCGTCCCGTGCGCAGGGTCTCTCCTTCAAAAATCCCCAAAATACCCTCTTCGGGGGTCAGTATGAGTTCTCAGGCTCTTATAGACTCTCTTGAGAGGCTGAAGAGCGAAAGAAAGGCGGGAAAGCTCACGACAACGGAGTTCTACCGTTCACTTTTAAAGCTCACGAAGGAACTTCTTGATAGACTTTGCGAGGAAAGTATTGACGAAAACGAGGCGAGGAAACAAATTCCCCTTATACTCGCATTTTTGGAGGAGCAGATAAGGAAATACGCTCAAAGAGGTAACTGATGGCTTACGTTCCGTTTGCGAGGAAATACAGACCCAAGAAGTTCTCGCAGGTTGTAGGGCAAGAGGCTCCCGTTCGCATCCTGAAGAACGCGGTAAGGAGCGGTAAGGTAGCCCACGCTTACCTCTTCGCGGGACCCCGCGGTGTGGGGAAGACCACCCTCGCGCGTATACTCGCGAAAGCCCTCAACTGCCCGAACGCAAAAGAGGGTGAGCCTTGCGGGGAGTGCGAGGTATGCAGGGAGGTAGACAGGGGGGTGTTTCCCGACCTAGTTGAGCTTGACGCTGCGTCAAACCGCGGTATAGACGACGTGAGGGCTCTAAAGGAAGCGGTTCAATACAAACCTATAAAGGGAAAGCACAAGGTTTACATCATAGACGAGGCTCATATGCTCACAAAGGAAGCCTTCAACGCCCTCCTCAAAACCCTTGAGGAACCTCCTCCGAGCACCGTTTTCGTCCTTTGCACCACCGAATACGACAAGATTCCCCCAACGATTCTCTCAAGGTGTCAGAGGATTCTCTTTTCCCGCGTTCCTCATGAGAAGATAGTTGACTACCTAAAGGACATATGTAAGAAGGAGGGGCTAAAGTGCGAGGAGGAAGCCCTAAAGCTCATCGCGAGGGCTTCGGAGGGTTGTATGAGGGACGCAGCTTCCCTCCTTGACCAAGCGGGCGTATACGGAGAGGGTAAGGTTGACAGGAAGGTCGTTGAGGACTTCTTGGGGCTTCTCGGTGAGAACACCGTAAAGGAATTCTTAAGGATGCTCCTTGAGTCAAGGGTTGACGACGCGATTCGCTTCCTTCGCTCCCTTTCGGAGAAGGGTTACAATCTGACCAAGTTCTGGGAGATGCTTGAGGACGCGGTATCAAAGGCTATACTCGTGAAAGGTCTTAAGAACCCCGAAGGGGTAATTAACGATTACGCTCAATACGAAGAGTTCAAGAAATACCCCCTTGAGGCTCTCCTCTACACCGAGACGATAATAAACAGGGGAAAAACGGACGCAAGGACGAGGGAACCCCTCAGGGCTTACGAGCTTGCGGTTCTAAAGAGCCTAATCGTAAAGGACATTCTACCCGTCTCGCAACTCAAAAAAGCCCTCCCCTCAAAGGAAGAGCAAAGGAGCGAAGAAAGAAAGCCCTTTGAGAAGCTCCTTGAGTCAGTGAAAGACCCGCTTGTGAGGAGGATTCTTGAGGATGCAAAAAAGGAAGAGAAGAACGGGAAGCTCGTCCTGAGGGTTGACCGTGAGCTATACGAGAGGTATAAAAAGGAATTGGAGAGTCTGAAGGCTCAGCACCCGTTTGTTGAGTTTGAGCTACAAGAGGTAAAAAAAAAGGAATCGGACCCGAGCAACAAAAGGCTGTTTTGAGAGTGAGGGAGCTTTTCAATGCGAAAATCCTCAAGATTAGAGATAAAGGCGAAAATCATAAAGGTGAGGATGCCCGTTGAGGAGATAGGGCTTTTTAACGCCTTGGTGGACGGGCTTCCCCGCTACGCGCTCACGAGAACGAAGGAGAAAAAGTCGGGGGAGGTTTACCTCCTCGCGACACCCTTTAAGGTTCGTGAGCTTCTTGAAGCCATTGAGGGGATGAAGAAGCACATAAGGGGGCTTGAGGTCTTGGGTGAGGTTGAGGGGATACCTCCCTTCTGAGCATATCTTTATATTCTTATGGGCGTATTCAAGCTGAGGACGAGCCTAAAGCCCGCGGGAGACCAACCGAAGGCGATAAAGAAACTCCTTGATAACTTAAAGAAGGGTGTAAAGGAGCAGGTTCTCCTCGGGGCTACGGGAACGGGAAAGAGCTTCACTATAGCGAACGTGATTGCCCGCTACAACAAACCCGCTCTCGTCGTTGTTCACAACAAGATACTCGCAGCACAGCTCTACAGGGAGCTAAAGGAGCTTTTCCCCGAGAACGCGGTTGAGTATTTCGTCTCATACTACGACTACTACCAACCCGAAGCCTACATACCCGAAAAGGACCTATACATAGAAAAGGATGCGAGCATAAACGAAACGCTTGAGCGCTACCGCCACTCCGCGACCGTCTCCGTTCTCACGAGGAGGGACGTTATAGTAGTCGCTTCCGTTTCTTGTATATACGGGCTGGGCAAACCCGAGCACTACCGCGAGATGAGTGTAACCCTGAGGAGGGGGGAGTTCCTGAGTCCCACGAAGCTCGCGAGAAAGCTGATAGAGCTCGGATACGAGCGCTCCGACGCTCCGGTCAGGCGCGCGACCTTCAGCGTAAGGGGAGATGCCCTTGAGATAGTCCCGTCAAAGGAGGAAGACATAATCCTGAGGGTTGAGTTTTGGGACGACGAGATTGACAGGCTCGTCCTGATGGACCCCCTCAACCGCCACGTAATCTCCGAGCTTGAGGAGTATACACTCTTTCCGGCGTCGCACTACGTAGCGCCCCAGCCCACGCTCGCCCAAGCGATAGAGCAGATAGAGAGGGACCTCCACGAGCGCGTAAAGTGGTTCAAGGAAAGGGGGCGAGAGCTTGAAGCCCGTCGCCTCTACCAGAGGACGATGCACGACATAGAGATGCTTAGGGAGCTCGGACACTGCAAAGGTATAGAAAACTACTCGCGCTACTTTGACGGCAGGGCGCCCGGTGAGCCCCCCTACACGCTCCTTGATTACTTCCCCGAGGACTTTCTCCTCATTGTTGACGAGAGCCACGTAACCATCCCCCAACTCAGGGCTATGTATGAGGGCGACAGGACGAGGAAGGAAAAACTCGTTGAATACGGGTGGCGCCTCCCCTCCGCGCTTGACAACAGACCCCTTAAGTTTGATGAGTTCCTTGAGAGGATAAATCAGGTCATATACGTATCCGCAACACCCGGGGAGTGGGAGCTCAGACGCGCGGGGGGAAACGTCGTTGAGCAGATAGTGAGACCCACGGGTCTGCTTGACCCCCTCGTTGAAGTGCGCCCGAAGATGAACCAACTTGAAGACCTCATAAAGGAGATAAAACAAGTAAAGGAACGCGGTGAGAGGGCACTGGTTCTCACAACCACCAAAAGACTCGCGGAGGAAGTAGCGGACTACCTTACCGAAAGGAAGATAAGGGCAAAATACATGCACTCGGAGCTTGACGCAATAGCCCGCGCCCAGCTGATAAAGGAACTCAGGGAGGGGAGCGTTGACGTCATCGTCGGGGTAAACCTCCTGAGGGAAGGTCTTGACCTTCCCGAGGTTTCGCTCGTCGCCATCCTTGACGCGGACAAAGAAGGCTTCCTAAGAAGCTACCAAGCCCTCATCCAGACGATAGGTCGCGCTGCGAGAAACGTCCGCGGGAAAGCCATCCTCTACGCGGACAGGATAACCCCCGCTATGAAAAAAGCGATAGAAGAAACGAACAGAAGGAGAAAGATACAAGAAGAATACAACAAAAAGCACAACGTAAAGCCCCGCTCAATCGTAAAACCCGTTCGTGAGCTTTTAGTCCTTGAAGAGTTAAACGACCGCGGGGCTAAAAGCCCCGCGGTAACCGAATTTAAATCCGAGGAGGAGATAATAAGGAAGATAGAGAAGCTTGAGAAGGAGATGTGGAGGTGCGCAAAGAGCTGGGAGTTTGAGAAGGCTGCTCAGCTGAGGGACGAGATAAAGCGTCTTAAGAGGTTGATAGGGCTGGGGTGAGGGGCGGCATCAGCCGCAGGAGAAGGAGTTCCCGCACCCGCAACTTCCGGTAGCGTTGGGGTTTCTTATCGTGAAACCACCGCCCATGAAGTCAACCACGTAATCCAGCTCCGCGCCGTTTACGTAGGGCATTGAGAAGGGGTCTATTACCACCTTAACGCCGTCGTATTCAAAGACGTGGTCTCCCTCCTCAACGGTGTCGTCAAAGCCCATAGCGTATTGAAAGCCCGAACACCCTCCGGGAACGACCCTTATCCTGAGAATGGGGTTCTCAATGTTGTTCTCCTTTGCGACCTTCTTGATTTCCTCAACCGCCTTGTCGGTTACCTTAAACGTAAACTCTTGAGCTTGCTCCTGCATGGTTCTACCTCCTTTCTTAATATTAAATCTTTCGTAAAAAGATATCTAAAAATCCTCCCCGCATTATGACTTTCTTCATAAGAGCTTCTCAAGCAAGGAAAGCGCGCTGAGCGCGGACGAAGGGCTCGCTACGTTCTTCCAAGCGATGTCGTAAGCGGTTCCGTGGTCGGGTGAGGTTCTCACAAACGGAAGCCCGAGCGTGAGGTTAACACCCTCCTCAAAAGCAAGAAGCTTAAAAGGGACAAGCCCCTGGTCGTGATACATACACAAAAATACGTCCCCCTCTTTCGCACCGAGGAAGGCGGTATCGGGGGAAAGCGCCCCGACCGCGTCTATACCGAGCGCCCTTGCCTCCTCAACCGCGGGGTTTATGTAAAGGAGTTCCTCCTTCCCCATCTGACCGCCCTCGCCCGCGTGCGGGTTTAGCCCGAGAACCTTTATCCTCGGGTAAAAGCCAAAGAGCCTTTTGAACTCCCTGTTTATCAGTTTTATCTTTGAAAGAACCGCTTCGCGGTTTATTAGCTTCGGAACCTCCGAAAGAGGGACGTGCGTCGTCTGCAGGACTACCTTTAACTTCCTTGAGTAGAGCATCATCGCGTATTCCGCCCTTCCCGATGCCCTCGCGAGATACTCCGTCTGCCCCGGGAAATCAAACCCCGCTTTTTTTGCCCAAAACTTATTTATGGGCATCGTGAGGATACCCCCTATATTTCCCCTCAGAGCGTCCGCGACCCCCCTCCCGAGATACGCAACGGAAGCCCTTCCCGACGCGGGTGAAGGCTCCGGAACGGCGGTCTTCAAAAGGGAGAGGTCAACCAAGTAAACCCCCGGCTCCTTTACCTCTCCCGCGTCCTGTATTTCCTCCCAACGCATATCTATGCCCGTGAGCCGTTTAGCCTCCTGAAGTGTCTTTCTTTCCGCGTAAATGATGTATGCGGTATCTTTACGAAAGCTGGGGTAGAGCTTGAGGATAAGCTCGGGACCCACACCCGCGGGGTCTCCCATAGTTATACCGAGCTTTTTAAGTCTCATAATACTCCGCACCGCAGTTTTCGGTTTCCCATACGACGACCTTAAACGTATTCGGGAAGCGCTCCTTCATCTTCTCGTAGAGCCATTTCGCTACGTTCTCCGCGCTCGGTGAGAAATCAAAGACCTCGTTCAGGCTCCTGTAGTCGGGGAGAATCTCCCTCAGGTATGCATCAACCTCAAGAAAATCAACACCTATACCTCCCTCGTCAAGCTCGTCCGCCCTTATGTAAACCTCCGCGAGCCACGTGTGCCCGTGAAGGGGCTCCGGAGTCCCCTTGTAGGAGGTAAGGAAGTGAGCAGCGTTGAACTTTCTCCTCACCCTAATCGTCCAAGGCATGGTTATATTATCCCACCCTCGCGTTTCTTTGTTTAATACGAAAAACTCACATTTGCTGATAATTCTCCATTATAATTGACAAATTTTTAAACTAACCCTAATATCGTTATATATGATGGGCATCATGTGATGCTCATCAACTTTTGCGGAGGTGTAAGATGGAGCAAAAGAATAAACAAGGGACGAAGGTAAGCAGGAGAGATTTTCTCAAGCTGTCAGCCGCCGTAGCCGCCGCTACCGCGGTCGGGATACCCGTCCCCGAAGAAGCGAAGGCGGCGGCGAACGAAGCCCAAAGCGGTTGGCAGTGGGATAAGGCGGTCTGCAGGTTCTGCGGAACCGGTTGCGGTATAATGGTCGCGGTCAAGAACGACCGCATAGTCGCGGTAAAGGGAGACCCCCTCAACCCCGTCAACAGAGGTCTCAACTGTATCAAGGGATACTTCACCGCCAAGATAATGTATGGTGAGGACAGACTCACCAAACCCCTCCTTCGCGTAAACGAGAAGGGAGAGTTTGACAAGAAGGGTAAGTTCAAGCCCGTAAGCTGGCAAAAGGCTTACGAGATAATGGTCAAGAAGTTCAAGGAAGCCTATAACGAGCTCGGACCCGAAGGGATAGCGATATTCGCATCGGGTCAATACACCGTAATGGAAGGATACGCAGCTCACAAGCTCATGAAGGCGGGCTTCAGGTCCAACAACATAGACCCCAACGCACGCCACTGTATGGCATCCGCGGTAGCAGCGTTCATACAGACCTTCGGTATAGACGAACCCGCGGGATGTTACGACGACATAGAGCTCACGGACACCTTCGTCGTCTGGGGCTCCAACATGGCGGAGATGCACCCCGTCCTTTGGGCACGTGTCCTTGACAGGAAGCTCTCAAACCCCGACAGGGTAAAGGTAGTCGTCCTTTCAACCTTCAGACACATGACCTGTGACGGTGCGGACATTGAAATAATCTTCAAGCCCCAGACGGACCTCCTCATACAAAACTACATCCTCCGCGAGATAGTCTACAACCACCCCGAAGCTATAGACTGGGACTTCGTTAACAAGTATTGTGCATTTGCGACCGGCTACATAGACATCGGCTACGGCATGCGCGACAACCCCAACCACCCCAAATACTCACCCAAAGAACGCGAAATCATGATTAAGGAACTCGTGAAGGTAATCTCCAAGGAAGAGGCTCCGAACCTCGCGACCTACGGACTCAAAGAAGGCGACAAGCTTGAGATGAAACACCGCAAACAGGCGGGCAAACACTGGGTCATCACCTTTGAAGAATTCAAGAAAGCCCTTGAACCCTATACGCTTGACTACGTCGCGAGCGTAGCAAAGGGTGACCCCGATGAACCCCTTGAGGAGTTCAAGAAGAAGCTAAAGACGCTCGCGGACCTCTACATAGAAAAAGGAAGGAAGGTCGTTTCCTTCTGGACGATGGGATTCAACCAACACACGAGGGGAACGTGGGTCAACGAACAGGTCTACGCTATACACCTGCTTCTGGGTAAGCACGCAAAACCCGGTGACGGAGCGTTCTCACTCACGGGTCAACCCTCCGCTTGCGGAACCGCGAGGGAAGTCGGAACCTTTGCACACAGACTCCCCGCGGACATGGTGGTCTTCAATCCCAAGCACAGGGAAATCGCGGAGAAGATATGGAAGATACCCAAGGGAACGATTAACCCCAAGGTGGGCTCAGATATCGTCCAGATAATGAGAGACCTTGAGGACGGTAAGATAAAGTGGGCTTGGGTTCACGTTTGTAACCCGTGGCAAGACACCGCAAACGCAAACCACTGGATAAAGGCTGCCCGTGAAATGGACAACTTCATCGTAGTTTCCGAAGCTTATCCCGGTATCTCCGCAAAGGTAGCGGACCTCATTCTTCCTTCCGCGATGATTTACGAAAAGTGGGGAGCTTACGGTAACTCCGAACGCAGAACACAGCACTGGAGACAACAAGTCACGCCTCCGGGCGAAGCTATGCCCGACGAGTGGCAAATAATAGAGTTCTCCAAGTTCTTCAAGCTAAAAGAGTGCTGGAAGGAGTGGAAGCTCAGGGACGGAACGGTTCTTCCCAACGTCCTTGAGGAAGCGAAGAAGATGGGCTACGACCCTGAGATGACCCTCTTTGACGTCCTGTTCTCCGAAGAAGCCTTCAAGAGAACGATACCCCACGTTGACCTCAGCTGGCCACAGCCCGTCGCATACAACCCCGAAACGGGTAAACTCCACCCCAACACGACCGCAGCGGGTGACAAGAGGAACGTCAAGGGTGTTGACGGTAAACCTTGGAAAGGTTACGGCTTCTTCATGCAAAAGGCTCTCTGGGAAGAATACAGACTCTTCGGACTGGGTAAAGCTCACGACCTTGCGGACTTTGACACCTACCACAAGGTAAGAGGTCTCAGGTGGCCCGTCGTTGACGGAAAAGAAACCCCCTGGCGCTTCAACACCAAATACGACCCCTACGCACGTAAGGCTAACCCCAACGGTGAGTTTGCGTTCTACGGACCCGCCCTCAAGAAGATACCCAAGGGAACCTTCCCCAAACTTGTAAACGGTGAGTGGAAGGTAGAGTTCGGACCCAAGGTTGACCTCACCAACAGGGCGAAGATATTCTTCAGACCCTACATGGAACCCCCCGAAATGCCCGACAAGGAATACCCCTTCTGGCTCGCCACGGGTCGTGTCCTTGAGCACTGGCACTCCGGAACCATGACGATGAGGGTTCCCGAACTCTACAGAGCTATGCCCGAGGCGCTCTGTTATATGCACCCCGAAGACGCCAAGAAGATAGGCGTCAAGGACGGAGACCTCGTCTGGGTAGAATCCCGCAGAGGAAAGGTCAAGGTAAGGGTAGAAACGCGCGGAAGGAACAGACCTCCCAAAGGACTCGTCTTCATACCGTGGTTTGACGAGCGTGTCTTCATCAACAAGGTAACCCTTGACGCGAGATGCCCAATCTCCAAGCAAACCGACTACAAGAAGTGTGCGGTTAAGATTTACCCCGCGTAAAGAGGTAAGATATGACAGATAAAAAACCAGACCCGAAGCGCAGGAAGCTCCTCGTGGGCTTCCTGCAGGGTTTAGGTCTTTCCGTTGTAGGTGGTGTTATCTGGGCTGCGATAGTTCACGAGAACAAGCACGACCCGCTCGTCCTCAGACCGCCGGGGGCTTACCCCGAGGACGAGTTCCTGAAAAAGTGTATAAAGTGCGGGCTTTGCGTTATTGCGTGCGCAAACAGACCCAACGTCCCCTACGACAAAAAGGGCAACAAGATGGTCACACTTCGCCTCGCCTCCCCCGGCGATAACAAACCCATAGGGACGCCCTACTTCATACCAAGGAAAGTCCCCTGCTACATGTGCGAAGACGTTCCCTGCACCTTTGCCTGCCCCACTAAAGCGCTTGACACGGAACTCCTGAAGAACGAAGAGGGGAAGGTTGACGTAAACAAGGCGCGCATGGGCGTTGCGGTCGTTGACTACAACAGCTGTATAGCCTACTGGGGACTTCAGTGTGACGCCTGCGTAAGGGCTTGTCCCCTCATGCACAAAGCCATCTACATAGACGTCCGCAGAAACAGAAGAACGGGAAAACACGCGATGCTCGTTCCGGTGGTTGACCCCGATTACTGCACCGGTTGCGGGCTTTGTGAGTTCGCATGTCCCACAGACAAGCCTGCCATATACGTCCTTCCGAGGGATATCGCCCTCGGGAAGATAGGTAAGCACTACGTAAGGGGTTGGATGGAAACCGAGGAAAACGTTGAAGAAAAGATAAAAGAGAGGGAGAAGGAGCTTCGCGAGTGGAAACCCAAGACACCCGAAGAGTATCTCAACGAGGAGGACCTGCTGTATGAGTAATGCGGTTGCGGTCTCAAGAACGCAAGAATCACACGAGGAGCGAGAGAAATCCTTCCTCGCGAGAAATAAATACCTAATCCTCAGGCGCACCACCCAGCTCACCATACTCTCCCTCTACATAGCGGGCAATTACCTCGGTTGGAAAATCCTCCAAGGTAACCTGAGCACATCAAAGTTTTTGGAAGTTATCCCCCTTTCGGACCCCTACGCGGTTCTTCAGATGTTCTTTGCGGGCGTCGTGGTAGGCACGGACGTCCTCATAGGTGCGCTAATCATACTCACCTTTTACTCACTCGTAGCGGGAAGGGCTTTCTGTAGCTGGGTGTGTCCCGTAAACATAATCACGGATTTCGCAAACTGGCTAAAGGTAAAACTCGGACTCCATAGGGAAGAAAGAAAGGTAAAAATACCGCGCTCCGCGCGGTATTGGTTTTTGGTTCTCGGACTCGTTCTTTCTCCCATACTCGGTGTTCCCGCCTTTGAGTTCATAAGCCCCGTTTCCATCACGCACAGGGGGCTTATATTCGGCATGGGTCTCGGGTGGACTATAATCCTCGCGATATTCATCTTTGACCTTTTGGTTGTAAAAAACGGGTGGTGCGGACACCTTTGCCCTCTCGGGGCTTTTTACTCCGTTGTGAGCAAGCCCGCCTCGCTCATCAGGGTGGGGTATGACCTCAACAAGTGCACCGAGTGTATGGAGTGCAAGAGGGTATGCCCCGAGGTTCAAGTTCTTTGGATGATAGGAAAGGAGAGCAAGCCCGTCCTTTCGGGCGAGTGCACCAACTGCGGTCGGTGTATAGACGTGTGTCCTGAGCACGCTCTCTTTTATACGTTGAGATTTAAAAAGTCGGGAGGTGATAAAGATGAGGCTTAAGAGCTTATTTTTAGTCTTTTTCGGTTCTTCCGCTCTTCTTTCGTGCATAGCCGCTAAGGAGCTTATCGCCCCCGAAGAGATGGGGATAAGGAGGGCACCCCTGGAGGAGGAGATACTAAACCCTCCCAAGTTTGAGTATTCAAAGACACCCCCCGGACAGTCCAAGCGCTTCAAGAGAGCTTACGAAAACGCTCCCCCCCAAATTCCTCACTCAATAGAGGGTATGTTCCCCATAACCCTGAAGAACAACCCCTGTCTCGGTTGTCATATGCCCGACGTAGCAAAGCAAGTAGGAGCGACACCCATACCTCCCTCTCACTTTATAGACTTCTACCACCTTCCCAAGGGTCAAGCCCCGAAGCTCACGGATATAGATAAGGCGCGCTGGAACTGCCTGCTTTGCCACAGACCTCAGGCTAACGTCCAGCCCGTGGTTAAGAACCTCTTTAAGCCCGAATACAGAACACCCGAAGCTCAAGAAAAGTCAAGACTCCACGAGGTTCTCTTTGAAGGTGTAGGAACCAAAAAATGAGGATACTCCTTCTCCTCCTCTCACTTCTTTACCTATCTTTCTCGCTTGAGGTAAAGCTCGGGGGACCCATCACCGACATAGCGGTTCAGGGAGACAAGGTCGCGGTCTCAACCGAAAACGGGAAGGTTTACATACTGAGCGCAAAAGACCTCTCGGTCAGCGCGGAGATTGACCTCCCCGAGTTTACGGACTTCACGGGTGAAAAGCAGAAGGCTAAGGTCTTCAGCGTTGACCTCTCCCCTTCTTCCCAAAAAGCCCTCATCGTAGTTGAGGATAACCTCGGGAAGCGCTCCGTATACGTATACGAAAATGGGTCCTTGACGCCCGTTTTGAAGCTCGTAAACGCGAGCAGGGCTA
>JAADEK010000047.1 GCA_013153455.1 Aquificota bacterium | reverse complement strand
ACGTATTCCTCTCCCCTCGTAGCGAGACGCTCTTTCACGTATTCGGGCTTTTTCCGTATGAGCTCTATGTCAAGCATGTGAGTATATTTTACTTTCTATGCTCATAGACGCGCACACGCACCTTGAGCTACTTACAGTCAAAAGCGTCCCGAAGGGTATCACAAAGGAGGAACTCTTGAAACTCCTCTCGCGCGAAAGGGAGAGCCTCTTTTACGGAGCGAGTCCCGAGCTTGATATCTCACCCGAGGACCTCTCAGGGATAAAAAGACCCGTCCTTTTGGTCTTCAGCGACGGGCACAGGGGCATCCTAAACCCGCCCATGGCGAGACTCCTCGGGAGAAAGGAGCTCGTTCTGAGGGAGGGCGCGCTTTTTGAAGCGTGGAACAGGCTAAAGCCGAAGGGAAAGCGCCTGAGGGAGCTTCTCCTTCGCGCGCTCCTGAGGGCTAAAGAGATGGGTCTTTCGGAGGTTCACGACTACGTTGACGAGGAGCTCACGAAAGCTTACCTCTCTCTTGAGCTTCCCATCAACGTTGTCCTTATGCCCTACTTTAAAGACCTACCGAAGGTCATTGAACTTTTTAATAAAAAAAAAGATAAAGAATTTAAAACTTGGGTGGGTTAAGCTCTTTGCGGACGGTTCCATATCCGCGAGAACCGCATACCTAAAGGAACCCTACAGGGACACCCCTTCCCGCGGGAAACCCCTCATCACCCAAGAGGAGCTAATCTCCGCTATAAAGAAGGTGGAAAGTCTGGGTCTCAGGCTCTCGGTTCACGCGGTGGGAGACGGGGCGATAGAGCTCGTCCTTCGCGCCTTTGAGAGGGCAAAACCGAAGTTTCGCTACCACCGCATAGAGCACGCCCTCCTCATCACACCCTCCCAGATAGAGAGGGCAAAGGAAATGGGTTTACTCCTTTGTATGCAACCGAACTTTTCGTGTTTCTACCGTGAGCTATACAAAAAAGCCCTCGGTGAGGAGAGGGCAAAAAGGGCAAACCCCTTCGCCCTCGCGGATGGGCTCGGTGCTGAGCTCATTTTCGGGACGGATATGATGCCGTTTGATATAAACTACGCGGTAAGGTGCGCACAGGAGCGCATCCCAAAAGAGAGGGTCCTTTACCTCTTCGGAGGGTGGAAAGAAAGAAAAGACTACTTGAGATTAAAATAAGAAAAATGAGGAAAATCCTTGTATTCCTTGAGGAGCTCGTTGAGGACGTTGAGTTCATTTACCCCTACCTGAGGCTCAAGGAGGAAGGGCACGAGGTCGTGTCCTGCGCCCCGAAGATTCGCGAATACAGAGGAAAGAAAGGGATGAGCTTCAAGCCCGACAAAACGATTTCGGAGGTCTACCACGAGGAGTTTGATTGTGTATTCATACCCGGGGGATACGCGCCCGACCGCCTCAGGAGATACCCCGAAGTCCTGAGTATAGTAAAGAAGCACTACGACAAGGGAAAGCTCGTCTGCGCGGTCTGTCACGGACCTTGGGTTCTCATATCCGCCAAGATAGTAAAAGGAAAAAGGGTCACGGGCTTTTTCGCCATAAAGGACGACCTTATCAACGCGGGCGCGAACTACACGGGAAAACCCGTTGAGGTTGACGGGAACCTAATCACAGCGACAGACCCCCAAAGCATGCTCCGGATGATGCGCATAATAACCGAGAGGTTGCGCTCATGAAACCCATACTCATCCTCCTCGTCTTTGCGTTCGCGTTCTCAAAAGACCTCCTGCTCGTCTCAATATACCCCTTCTTAGACGTCACGAAGGACGTAGCGGGGGAAGACTACCGCGTTGAGAGCCTCGTTCCCCCGAAGGCGGATTACCACCTTTACGAGCTAACACCCAGAGAGCTCATAAAACTATACGTCGCGCGCGTCCTTTTCGTGAGCGGTGTCCCCCTCGGTGAGTGGGAAGAAAAAGCGAGTCGCATAACACGCGCACACGTCTTTTCCCTCTCAGAAGGCATAGAACTGCTCACATACGGGCACGAGAAGCTCGGGAAGGACCCCCACTTTTGGACATCACCGAAAAGAATGATTCAAGTTTCAAAAAATATAAAAGACGCGCTTTCGCGCGTGTACAAAGGGAAAGACTTCACCCGAGGCTACAAAAAGGCGGAGGAAAAGCTTTCTTCCCTTCACACCGCCTACGAGAAAGGACTCTCCCGTTGTGCATACAGAACGTTCGGGGCACTTCACCCAGCCTTCGGATACATAGCAAAAGACTACAACCTAAAGCAGGTAGTCCTTCAGGAAGAGCACGGGCACGGCGACCTCTCGCCCTCCCAGCTCAAGAAACTCCTGAGCGCAATAAAGAAGAACAAGATAAAAGTAATCCTCGTTCCCCTCGGCGTTGAATCGCAGGTCGCGCGCCTCCTGAGAGAGGAGTATAAGATTCCCGTTTACGAGGTTAACGTCAAGATAATACCCCAAAAACAAGGGGACAACTACTACACGATAATGGAAGAAAACCTCCGCGTCCTTCGGGAAGCCCTCAGATGCGAGTAGTTGACGTAAGAAACCTCACCTTTTCATACGACGGGAAGTTTAACGTCCTTGAGGACGTGACCTTTTACGTTGAGGAGGGGGACTTCCTCGGCATAGTAGGACCCAACGGCGCGGGAAAATCAACGCTCTTTCGCATACTCCTCGGTTTCCTCAAGCCAAAAAGCGGGGAGGTATACCTCTTCGGGACACCCCTTGAGAGATTCAAGGACTGGAGAAAGATAGGCTACGTTCCCCAGAGGCTCAGCGTTGAGCAAACCTTCCCCGGTAAGGTAAAGGAACTCCTCTCTTCCGCGTCAAGAAGCAAGGAGGAACTCAGGGCGGTAATAGACTACCTGAGGATAGAAGACCTACTTGAGAAGCAGTTTGTGAAGCTCTCGGGAGGGCAACAACAGAAGGTTCTCCTCGCGGTCGCCCTTCTCGGTGAGCCAAAGCTCATAATGCTTGACGAGCCTACCACGGGGCTTGACATACACGCCCTTTCCCATCTGATCGGCGTTCTTTCGGACCTTCACAAAAACAGGGGAAAGACGATAATGATGATATCACACGACATAGGGACTCTCCTTCGGCACTCAACGAGGATACTCTGTATAAAAAGACGGGTCTGTTATTTCGGTGAACCGAGCTCCGCTATAAAATTCATAGAGGAAGCCTTCGGCTTGAGGGGCATACTCAATGGAACTCCTCACGTATGACTTCATACAAAGGGGTATAATCGCTGGCGTCCTTATCGCCCTCTCGTGCGCACTTACGGGCGTTTT
>JAADEK010000073.1 GCA_013153455.1 Aquificota bacterium | reverse complement strand
CATCACCTAAAGGCGGTGATATACCCATAAAGCGCCTAAAGCCCGAAGAGATGGAGCCAAAGCTCCCGAAAGAGGTAAAGAACGGAGTTCTTCGCTTTCACCTCTCCTCGGACCCAAAGACCTTGAACCCCGCGCTCGCCATGGAGACGACCTCAACCGCGGTTCTCTCGGACGTATTCAGCGGGCTTACGAGGCTCAACATAAGGACGATGAGACCGGAGGGTGAGCTTGCGGAGCGCTGGGAGGTGACCGAGGACGGCAGGGTCTGGACCTTCTACCTGAGGGAGGGTGTTCGTTGGCACGACGGAAAGCCGCTTACCGCGGATGACGTGGTCTTTACCTTCAGGGACGTTTACATGAACGACGAGATACCCACCTCGGTGGGTGATATACTCAAGGTGGGCGGGAAGAAGATAGAGGTTGAGAAGGTGGACGAGAGGACGGTAAGGTTCCGCCTGCCCCAGCCTTTTGCTCCTTTCTTGAGCGCTCTTTCCGCGGAGATACTCCCGAAGCACAAGCTTGAGGAGCACCTGAAGCGGGGAACCTTCAGCACCGCGTGGAACGTAAACACACCTCCCTCCGAGATTGTGGGAACGGGTCCCTACAGACTTACCCAATACGTAAAGGGTCAGAGGGTCGTGTATGAGAAAAACCCCTTTTACTACGAGAGAGACCAAGAAGGCAGGCGTTTGCCATACATACAAAAGAAGGTCGGTATCATAGTCCCGGACCCCGAGACCGCTCTTTTGAAGTTCGTTCACGGTGAGATAGACTACATAAGCGTAAGGGCACAAGACATACTCTTCCTTGCGAGATTAAAGGAAAAGGACTTCGTTGTTTACGACCTTGGCGCCACGCCCTCAACGACCTTTCTCGTCTTTAATCAAAACCCTAACGCGAAAATCCCTAAGCATAAGGTAAAGTGGTTCAGGAACAGACTCTTTAGGGTCGCCATATCGCACGCTATAGACCGCGAGAGTATAGTCAGGCTCGTATACAACGGGCTTGCGCAACCCCTTTATACGCCCGTCACGCCCGCAAACCGCCCTTACTACGACGAGGACTACTACCCGAAGTTTTCCTACGACCCCCAAAAAGCGAAAAAAATACTTGAGAGCATAGGTTTCAAGGACAGGGACGGGGACGGTTGGCTTGAGGACGAAGAGGGGAAAGAGCTTTCCTTTGTACTCATCACCAACGCGGGCAACAAAGAGCGCGAGCTTATGGGTGCTATGATAAAGGAAGACCTCAAGCGCATAGGTATAAAGGTTCACTTCCAGCCCATAGACTTCAATACGCTCGTTTCTCGCCTCACCTCACCTCCATACGAGTGGGAGGCTGTGATTATAGGTCTTACGGGAACGGTAGACCCGCACTTTGGGCGCAACGTTTGGCACTCCTCGGGTTCTTTGCATATGTGGTATCCGAGGCAGAAAGAGCCTTCAACGGAGTGGGAGAGAAAGGTTGATGAGCTGTTTGATAGGGGGGCGACGGAGCTGAACTACGAAAAGAGGGTTCGCATATACAAGGAGGCTTTTCGGATAATAACGGAGCAACAACCGATGATATTTATAGCGGTTCCCAAGAGTATGGTCGCGGTGAGGAAGCGCCTCAAGAACGTCTTTCCCACCGTTTGGGGCTGGTATGAGCCTCTTCGGGTTTACGTAGCGGATTGACCGAGCTCTTCCCTCACCACCTCGCCGAAGGGCTCAACTTCCCTGAAGACCTCCCCGGAGAACCTGTATACCTTCGTTGAGGGGTCTCTCCAGCAGTCCCTCGGTAGACCCGCTTTTAGACAGGTGTATTCTAAGAACTCAACGGGGTTCCAGCGGTGCTCAACCGCTACCTGCGGAAGGAGAAGCCCCGATTGGTTTCCCCTCTCAACGATGAGCCCGTGTTTCCCTACCTCTACGTGTTTGGGTCTCTCTTCGGGGGGTGCTTTTATCTCCTCGGGCGGTGTGAGGAGGCTCAGCTCCCACGTCACCTTATCAAACTCCTCGGGCGATAGGGGAGGGAACCTCGGGTCGTTGAACGCAGCTTGGAGCGAGCTGTGTATGACTCCATACCAAAGCGGGTATACGGGCAGGGGAACGCCTATGCAACCCCTGAGCTGTCTTTGGGGATAACGCTCTATGGTCGTAAAGACACCCATGGGCTGGGAGTATGCTTCCTTTATCTCTTGGGGAACTTCAAGCTTTCCCCCTCGGAAGGCTTCCCATACCGCCTTTCTCCCGAGTTCAATCAGTTTTTTCGCATCCTTTACATCCATAGTATCATATCAATTTAGTATTATTTACTCATACTTCAATACCGCGAAGCGGTCTTTTAACTTTTAAGATATATATACATGGTAACCCTATTGATTGACATGGACGGTGTTCTTACGCGCGACAAGGAGTTTAATCTCTTTGAGGGGGCGAGGGAGTTCATAGATTTCCTAAAGAAAAGGGGTGTTCCTTTTAGGATAGTTTCAAACAACTCAACGCGCCCGCCGGGGATGATAGTTGAGAAGCTCAGACAAAGGGGGCTCCCCGTTGAGGAGGGTGATTTCGTCTCACCCGTTGGTATACTCCCGAAATACTTGAGACGCGAAGGGATTTCTTCGGTCTTCGTCATAGGGACGCCTATGCTGAGGGATTTCCTCGCGGGTGAGGGGTTTTCCGTTCGGGAAGACCACAAGGTTGATGCGGTCGTGATAGGTCAGGACAAGGAGGTTGATTTTAAGAAGTTGAAGACCGCGACGAGCGCGGTTTTTCTTGAGGGGGCGCGTATAGTGCCCGTGAACAGGAGCAGGATAGTGAAGGACAGCGACGGGCTTTACTTCCCCGGTGCGGGCTCGCTCGCGCGTTGCGTTGCGGAGGCGACGAACTACGAGGGAGAGCTTCCGAACCTCGGGAAGCCCTCACCCGAGTTTATCTCCCTTGCGCTTGAGGGTCTGCCGAGGGACGAGGTTTACTTGATTAGCGACGATGTATACACGGACCTTATGGGGGCGCGTGAGCTGGGTATAAAGACAGTCTTTATGACGACGGGTAAATACCCGAGGGAGGAGTTAAAGAGGGCTGGTTTTGAGCCGGACTTTGTGTTTGACTCGCTCGGTGAGCTCAGGGAAGCTGTTGAGCGGTGGCTCTCTTCCTGATTTTCCTCCTTTTTGCTTTCTCCTTTTCCCTTGAGATTTTTTCAAAGGTTTTAAGGGTTGAGGGGAGTAAGGTTTTCGCGGAGGGGGACGTTGAGGTCTTCTACGGGGACTACTACATAAGGGCGAATAGGGCTGTCCTTGAGAGGGAAACGGAGGAGCTTTTTGCGGAAGGTGATGTCTACATAAGGCACGCCCGAAGCGGGCTTGAGGTAAGGGGGAGTTCCGCTTACGTTGATATGCGAAACGACAGGGGATACTTCCTAAACGCGGAGGGCAAGTTCAGGGAGTTTAACTTCAGGGCGAGAAGGATAGAAAGGCTTGCAAAGGAGCGTTTTTTAGTCTTTGATGCGCTCCTTACTACTTGTCCCCTTGAGGATGCGGAGCTTGCGGTCTGCACCGCGAGGGCGGACGTGAGGCGCGAAAGGGCTCTCGCTTTTCATAACAAGCTCCTCTTTTTCGGTGTTCCCGTTTTTTACCTGCCCTTTTACCCGGTTCCGTTGGGAGGGAGGAAGTCGGGTTTCTTGATGCCGACCCTCGGGAGCACGACCTACAGCTCCTTTGTATACATCCAGCCCTTCTTTTGGGCTATGGACGAGGACAAGGACGCGACGTTCTTCTTTGACTACAGGAGGGAGCAACTGAAGGGACTGGGAGCTGAATACAGACAGGCTTTTTCTGAGGATGAGTCTCTCGTTGGTTCTTTGTCTTTGTATAGGGAGAACAAGAGGAGGGGAAGCTGGTGGGAGGGCAGGGGTATATACAGGCGTCACCGCTACAAGCTCTTCGGTGAGTTTGTTCTTGGAAATTGGAGGTTTGTCCTTGAGGAGCTCTCGGACCCCTACTTTTACGAGGATATATCCTTTAAAAGCTCCGAGGTGGTAAAGCCCTACAGCGCGAGCTTTCTCAGCTACGAGCGGGAAGGAAAAGACTTCTTATTTTACTTTAAGGCTACGCATTACAGGGATTTGACTTCGGAAAGTAATAACGCGGTTCAGCTCCTTCCGGAGCTCGGGCTCTACTTAAAACCGCGCGATGTTTTTGGGCTCAGCGCTCAGGCGGATATTTCCTTCACGAACTTCTACACAAACGACGGGGGTAGCTCGCCCCGTTTTATCTTTAACCCTTCCTTCGGTAAGTATTACGAGTTTTTGGGGCTGAGGAACTACACATCCGTGAGGTTTATAAACCAACTTTACGAGGGGAAGGGCGTGAATACCTTCCTGTTTTCCCATTCCTTTCCTCAATACTTCACCGTTAGATACGCGGGGGGTGTTCTTAACAACTTTCTTGAGCTCGCCTACAACTTTTCACCGAGGGATTACGAGGTCGGTGTTTTTGACTTTCAGGACGAGCTAACGAAGAAAAACAACCTTTCCCTTAAGTGGCTCGGGGGTTTGTTCCGCGGGAGGACCCTTATGGACTTTTACATTGACGCGGGATACAACTTTCTCGCGTCATACGCTTTTCCTACGGACGGCAGGCTTATAAACAAGCGTCTTTTACCCGTTCGGTATTTTGTAGGACTGTATCCTTTTGATTTTTTGAAGCTTTGGCAGGACGGTATATACGACTTTAACCTCGGTATATGGGCAAGGAGCATATCCGGAATCACCGCGGAAGGCGGTAATTTTTATTTTAGTTTTTATAACGCGGTATACAAGGATAGCTACAATAAAAAGACGTCTGACCAAGTTATCGCGGACATAAGGCACGAGAGGGGGCGTCTCTTTTGGGGACTTTCCTTGAACTACGACAGGCTCTCAAAGAGGGAGCTCTCACGGGGTGCTTTTGTAGGGCTTAAGGGGAGCTGTTGGGGGCTTTCCCTCAGCTACAGCAGGCGCTACTACGCGAACAGGGGCGATTACGTAAACAGGTTATCGCTTAAGTTTAACCTTTTCTTTATTGAGGAGCTTGAGTTTCCGCTCGTTCGTTAAACGGAGACTTCGCTGAGGATTAGCTTCTTTATGCGCTCCGTCTTTTCGCGTATGTTTTTCGCCCCGAATATTCCAGAGCCTACGACGACGACGTCCGCACCCGCCCTTACGACCTCCCTGACGTTTTCTTCCTTTATCCCTCCGTCTATTTGTATGAGACAATCGGGGTTCAGCTCGTCCCTCATCCGCTTTAGTTTCCTGAGTCTTTCCAGTGAGCGGGGGATAAAGCTCTGACCGCTGAAGCCGGGGTTTACGGACATGAGGAGTATAAAGTCCGCGTAGTGTATTACTTCCTCAAGGAGGTAAAGGGGTGTTCCGGGGTTTATCGCGACGCCAGCCTTTGCGCCGTGCTGTTTTATTAGCTCTATCGTTCTGTGTATGTGGGGGTTGTTTTCTATGTGGACGCTTACCCAGCTCGCACCCGCGGATACGAACTTAGGTATGTATCTGTCGGGCTCTTGTATCATAAGGTGGGCGTCTATGGGGATGTCTGTTCGTCTCTTTATGTGAGAAAGGAGCTCGTAGCCCGCGGTTATGTTCGGAACGAAATGCCCGTCCATGACGTCAAAGTGCAGAAGGTCAGCCCCGCCCTTTATCGTTTCCTCTATCTGCTTCCCTATGTTCCACCAATCACCCGCAAGAACGGAAGGAGCGAGAAGCTTGGGGGGCATAGAATCATTTTATACTATGCTCATCGCCTTTGAGGGTATAGACGGAAGCGGGAAGACGACCCAAGCGGGGCTCCTTGAGGATTACCTAAGGAAGAAGGGTTTTAAGGTTCGCTTATTTCGTGAGCCGGGGGGAACGAAGGTAGGGGAGGAGCTGAGGCGCGTGCTCCTCTCTCACGAGCTTGACCCGAGGACGGAGCTTCTCCTCTTTGAGGCTTCGCGCTCCGAGCTCGTATCAAGGGAGGTAATCCCCGCACTCAGGGAGGGGTATATCGTCATACTTGACCGCTTCCTGCTTTCAACCCTCGCGTATCAGGGCTACGGGAGGGGTATTGAGCTTGAGCTCGTGGAGAGGTTAAACGAGTTTTCCGCGCGCGGTCTTGAGCCGGATATCACCTTCCTCCTTGATATACCCGTAGGTGAGGCTTTATCGCGCATAAAAAAGCGCGACAGGTTTGAGGATGTCTCTTTCCTTGAGAGGGTAAGGGAGGGCTTTTTGAGACTCGCGGGGGAAAAGAAGAACGTGGTTGTCCTTGACGCGACGAAGAGCAAGCAGGAGGTTTTTTCGGAGGTTCTCGCGCACTTAGGTCGTATACTCCGCGTTTAGGCGTATGTAGTCGTATCCGATGTCCGAGGAGTAAAAGGTCCACTCGTAGTCGCCCTCGTTTAGTTCAACGGTTATATCAACTTCCGTGTTTTTAAGGAGGTGCTCACGGGCTTTGGGAAGGTTCTCGTTCCTCGGCTTTCCGTCGTAAAGGAGGTATCCCCCTATGTATATCTCAAGCCTGAAGGGGTCAACGGGGAACTCCGTGCTTCCCACCGCAGCGGCTACCCTTCCCCAGTTCGGGTCTTTCCCGAAGACAGCGGTCTTCACGAGGAGGGAGTTTGCTACCGCGCGGGCTATCTCGCGCGCTTTTATGGGTGTTATCGCGCTCCTCACGCTCACCCTTATCACGCGCGTCGCTCCTTCCCCGTCCGCTACTATTTGTTTTGCGAGCGTTTCGGAGACTTTCGCGAGCTCAAATTCTAGGTCTTCGGCGCTCGCTTCGG
Organism: Aquificota bacterium; assembly: GCA_013153455.1. Taxonomy (GTDB): domain Bacteria; phylum Aquificota; class Aquificia; order Aquificales; family Aquificaceae; genus Aquifex. The sequence continues at coordinate 8,471 of JAADEK010000073.1, read as the reverse complement.
TCTCACCGAGCGCGACCACGCCGAAGGCGTCATTTGTGCTCATACAACCGTCAACGGTTATTGAGTTAAACGTCCTTTGGGTTACGCTCTCGTGTATGCGTCTGAGTGTGAGGTAGTCAGTCTTTGCGTTTGTGAAGACAAAGGCGAGCATCGTCGCCATTGAGGGGTGTATCATCCCCGCTCCCTTTGCAAAGCCGAACGTTTCAAGCTCTCCCCTTTTGGCAAAGTCGTATTTTGGGAACCTGTCGGTGGTTGATATGGTCATTGACGCTTCCTTCAGGTCAAGGGGGCGGAGGTTTGTGCAGGCGTTTTCTATCGCTCCGAGGACGTCGTTGATGGGCAGGTATCTCCCTATCACGCCCGTTGAGAAGACGAGGACTTCTTCGGTTTTTATACCGAGTTCTTGTGCGGTTTTTTGTGCCATCATCTCAGCGTGCTTTACGCCTTCTTCCCCTGTTCCGCAGTTTGCGTTTCCGCTGTTTACGACTATCGCCCTTATAGTCTCCCTTTCTTTTGCTACGCTTTCGGAGTATAGGACTGAGCCCGCCTTGAAGTAGTTGGATGTAAAGACGAAGGAAGCTACGCAGGGGTAGGGAAGTAGGAGAACGAGTACGTCGTTTCCTTTCGTCTTTAGCCCCGCCCTCGCTGTTCCCATCAGTATCTCAGCCATGGGTTGTATTTTAGAAAAGAACGCCGAGTCTGTATAGTCTTCTCCTGAGGTCTTCATACCAAGGTTCTTTCCCGGTCGCGAGTTTTAGAGCCATGCGGTAATACTCTATCGCTTTCCTTATGTCGCCGAGGGCTTCGTAGTTTCTCCCGAGGTAGTAGTATATCCCCGCGTAGCTCTCTACGCGTTTTTTCGCTTCGTTAAGGGCTTGTATGCTTTCTTTGTAGCGCTTTAGTTTGAAAAGGGCTATTCCCTTTATATACCACCCCCAGAGGAGGTAAGGGTCTATTTGGATTACCTTCTCCGCGAGTGCGAGCGCTCTTTTTACGAGTCCTTTCTCAAGGTATATGGACGCTGCGTAAGCCATTGCTATCTGGTTCCTCGGGAAGAGCTCTATAGCTTTCTCAAACTTTGCGAGGGCTTCGTCTTTTCTTCCGCGTGTGTAGAGTCTCTTTCCTTCCTCATACAGGTCGTATGAGGGTTTTGTGCTCTCAACGCGTTTCTTCGCCCAGATGAACCTCGGGGAGTTTCTCTTGAGGTTGGGAGGCGGTTTTAGTTTTTCTATGAGTTCGGATACTTCCTTTATGCGCGTCTCCGGGAGGGGGTGGGTTGATAGCCACTCGGGGGGTGAGCCTTTTGTGTGGGCTTTTAGCTTCCTGAAGACCTTTATCATACCCCTCGGGTCGTATCCCGCCTTTATTGTGAGCTCAACGCCTATCCTGTCCGCTTCCCTCTCTTGGTCTCTGCTGAACTTGAGGGCTAAAAGGGTAGCCCCTATTGATGCGAGCTGAAGGATTACGCGCTCCTTCAGGTCGTCCCCGCCGATGATGAGGGCGCCGATTTGGAGAAGGAGTGAAAGACCGAGCGTTTTTTCAAGGAAGCGTGCGTGATGGCGTGCGCTTACGTGCCCGACCTCGTGCGCGAGAACACCCACAAGCTCGCTCTCTTCGTCAAATATGAGGAAAAGCCCGCGCGTTATGATTATCTTCCCTCCGGGGAGGGCAAATGCGTTTAGTTGTGAGGAGTTAACGAGGAAAAACTCGTATGGGAGTTTCCTCGGCGCGTGCTGTGCTACGAGTTGTCCGATACTTCTCACGTATTCCTGAACCTCGGGGTCCGGGTATATGCCCTCAAATTGGGTGATTGCTTCGGGGAGAACCTTCTGACCTATAGCTATCTCTTTGTCCGTGGGGAGTATGAAGCTCTCCGCGGTGGGTCCCCTGTTGAGGAGGGGAGAGCACGCGATAAGAAAGGAAAGGAAAGCGGACAATACCGCCTTTGCTTTCATGCTTAACATTATATTTTTCTCTATGGCGATTGTTAACGAATACAGACCGACGGAGGTTTTCTTCGGAGAGGGGGCGATAAAAAAGGCGGGAGAGGTGGGGAGGCGTTTCGGGTTTCGGGCTCTCGTTGTGACGGGAAGGAAAAGCGCAAAGGAGTCGGGCGCGCTTGAGAAGCTCATGCGTTCGCTCTCGGAGCACGGTATACAGGGCGTCTTATACGACGGGGTGACCCCGAACCCTACGGATGTGCAAGTCAACGAGGGGGCAAAGCTCGCGGTTGACCAAAAGGTTGACTTTATCGTGGGTCTCGGGGGCGGGAGTGCGCTTGACGTCGCAAAGGCGATATCTATCGTCTCTTCAAACGAGGGAACCGCTTGGGACTACGTGAGATACCCCGAAGGTAGCAGGCTCACCCCTTTCCTCAACAGACCCGTTATAACGATACCCACGACCGCGGGAACGGGTAGCGAGGTAAACAGGTATTCAGTGATATCAAACCCGAGAACGAAGGAAAAGATGGTTATCTCACACTCGCTCAACTACCCCCGCGTTGCTCTCGTAGACCCCGAACTCACATACACGATGGACGAAAGGCTCACCGCACTTACGGGTTTTGATGCTCTCGTTCACGCCCTTGAGAGCCTCACCAACAGAAGGGAAAACTTTATAGCGGAAGAATACGCGATTAGGGCTCTTTCCTTGATTAGCAAATGGCTTCCCGTCGCGGTTGAGGAGCCACAAAACAAGGAAGCAAGGAAGTGGATGAGCTACGCGTCAATGCTCGCGGGTATAGCCATAGACCACCTCGGCGTTGCGCTCATACACGCTATGGAACACCCGGTTTCGGGTCATTACCCTTCGGTCGCGCACGCGGAGGGGCTTTCCGCACTTGCTCCCTACGTGACCGCCTTTAACTACGGGTCAAACCCCGAAAAATACGCCCTCTTTGCGCGCCTGATGGGCGAAGAGGAAAAGCCGAGCAGGGCGGTTGATGCGCTTGTGAAGCTCATAGAGCGTTTCTCCCTACCCAAAACGCTGAAGGAGCTCGGGGTTGAAAAGGAGAAGCTCGGTAGGCTCGCGGAGGACGTCTACATATGCGCGAGGAACGCCTTTTCCGTAAACCCCGCACCCGCGGGTATGGACGAGGTTCTTGAGCTATACGAGAGGGCTTACGAGGGAAGGCTCTGAGATGGAACTACTCCTTCGCGGAAGCTGGCTCGGGCTCCGCGGTTTCTTGAGGGCGAGGGTTTCGGGTTTCAAGACGCTTGATGACCCCTCCCTCCTTACTCCCAGAAAAAAGCCCTACTTCGTTGTCGTTCCGTATACCGCTCTCGGGAAGACGCTCGGGCTTTCGGGTTTCGGGGATGAGCCCGTTTTGGTGTTTGAGATTGAGGATTTTGAGCCTTTAGGTTTTAATACCCGAAGGGTCTTTTTGAGTTTAAAAAAACAGGTTTTGAGCGATGAGGAGTTCAAAAAACGCATAAGGCGGGTAAAGCGCTACATAGAGAGGGGGGACGTGTATCAGGTGAACCTCGCAAATCGTTTTGATTTTTACCTTGAGGGGGATGCGCGTTCGCTTTTTTTGCGCTTTTTGCGCGCTCAGCCCGTTGAGTTCGGTTTCCTCGCGTCGGTGGGCGAGTTCTTTATAGTGAGCGGTTCAATGGAGCTCTTTCTTGAAAAGAGGGGGGAGCTTGTCCGTAGCAAACCCATCAAGGGAACCGCGAGGAGCGCGGGGGAGCTCATCGGTAGCGAAAAGGAGAGGGCGGAGAACTTGATGATTACGGATATGATGAGGAACGACCTCGGGAGGGTCGCGAGGGTGGGAAGTGTGAAGGTTGAGAAACTCTTCAAGGTTGAGCGCTTCAGGACTCTTTACCACCTCGTTTCGGAGGTGAGCGCGCTCACGGGCGCCCAAATCGGACGTATCCTCGGGGAAACCTTTCCGCCCGCGTCCGTAACCGGGGCACCAAAGAGACGCGCGGTTGAGGTCATACGCGAGCTTGAGCCCTTCTCACGGGGATACTACTGCGGTTGTGCGGGGCTTGTTTTCCCGAACGGGGATTTTAAGCTTTCGGTTCTCATAAGGACTGCGGTAGGAAGCGGGGAGGAGGTGAGTTACTTCGCGGGCTGTGGTATCGTATGGGACTCGGACGAGGAGAGGGAGGTGAGGGAGATGCACCTAAAGACGAGGGCTTTTTTGATGGTCAGTTCTTCAGAGGGATGTTATACTTCTTGAGGACTTGTCTGAGTTTTTCCTCGTTTTCGGGGCTCATGGGTGTGAGGGGAAGTCTGAACTCCTTTTCGCACATGCCCATCATCCAAAGGGCGGTCTTGACGGGTATCGGGTTTGTTTCAAGGAAGAGGGCTTTGAATAGGTCGTAAAGGTAGTAGTGGAATTCCCTCGCGCGCTTGAAGTCCCCCTCTTTTGCGAGGTTAACGAGCTTCTTTACCTCCCTCGGGAGAACGTTGTTCGCAACCGAGATAACCCCCTTCGCGCCGAGGGCAAGCATGGGAAGGGTCAGGCTATCGTCCCCCGAAAGAACCGAAAAACCCTCACCGAGGGTCTTTACTATCTCGGATATCCTGTCCATGTTGGGGGTTGATTCCTTTGACGCTACGATGTTCTCACACTCCGAGACGAGCTTTTTCATGGTTTCCGTGCTTATCTCCGTGCAGGTGCGCGAGGGTATGTTGTAGATGATGATGGGTATGTCTACTTCGCTCGCGACCGTCTTGAAGTGCTCGTATATTCCCTTTTGCGTTGGTTTGTTGTAGTAGGGAACGACTACGAGAGCACCGTCCGCGCCCACCTCCTTTGCGTGAGCGGTTAGGTGAACCGCCTCGTGCGTGGCGTTCCCGCCCGTTCCCGCTATCACCTTTATCCTTCCCTTTGCTTGCTTTACCGCGAATTCTATTACCTTCTCGTGCTCCTCAAAGGTGAGCGTTGGGCTTTCCCCGGTCGTTCCGCAGACCAGTATCGCGTCCGTTCCGTTTTGTATGTGAAACTCTATTAGGTTCCCGAGGGCTTCCCAGTCTACTTCTCCCTCGCGAAAGGGTGTGATGAGAGCGACGATTGAGCCCTCAAACATTCTTCCCCTCCTTCTTTCTTACCCTTCCGAGAACCTTCAAGGGCAGTCCCCATATCTTCGTAAAGTATTTGCCCGCTATTTGGTCAAAGGCGTCCTTCTCGGAGTAGGTAGCGAGCTCCTCAACGTATAGGGAGTTCGGTGAGCTTCTCCCGACGACCGTAACGGAACCTTTGTAGAGTTTGAGTTTTACCTCCCCGGTTGCGAGCTTTGCGAGCGTGTTCGTGAAGGCGTCAAGTGCCTCGCGCAGTGGTGTAAACCAAAGTCCTTCATACACGAGCTTCGCATACTCATGCGGAACGTGAGTGAGGAAGTAGTGGAACGTAAAGCGGTCAAGGACGAGCGAAAGGAGGTCTCTGTAGGCTTCGTAAAGTATCAGCGCGCCGGGCGCTTCGTAAATCTCCCTGCTCTTTATCCCTACGAGTCTGTTTTCTACCATATCTATCCTTCCGACCCCGTGCTGTGCGCCTATATCGTTCAACTTCTGTATGAGTTTGTGAACTTCGGAAAATCGCTCACCGTCCAAGGAGACGGGAACGCCTTCCTCAAAGCGGACGCTAACGTAGCGGGGCTCATCGGGAGCTTCGGAGGGGTCTTTCGTTATCTGGTAGGCATCCGAAGGCGGTTCAAGCGATGGGTCTTCAAGGGGTCCGCATTCTATTGAAACCCCCCAGAGGTTTCTGTCTATTGAGTAAGGTTTTTCCTTTGTCGCTTGAACGGGTATGTTGAAACGCTTCGCGTAATCAACTTGCTCCTCTCTTGAGGAAAACTCCCACTCCCGAACGGGCGCGAGGACTTCAATGTCGGGGTCAAGAGCCCAGACCGAGAGTTCAAATCTCACTTGGTCGTTTCCCTTACCTGTTGAGCCGTGAGCTACGAAGTCAGCGCCGAGCTCGTGCGCGTAGTGAACGAGTCGCTGGGCTATAAGGGGTCTTGAGAGCGCAGCGGAAAGGGGGTATTTGCCCTCGTAGAGCGCAAGCGCCCTGAGCGTCGGGAGGCAGTAGTCCCGGGCGAAGGTTTCCTTTAGGTCCTCAACTATGGCGTCAACCGCTCCCGCGGACTTCGCTTTTTGGGGTATCGTTGAGAGCTCCTCACCTTGTCCCACGTCCGCGGTATACGTTATGACCTCGTATCCCTTTTGCGTGAGCCATCGGACGATTATTGATGTATCAAGACCTCCGGAATAAGCGAGGATTACGCGTTTTTTCATAGTTATAAGTTTAATACAGCGAGGTGCCTGCGGTAGATTGAACCCACTATCCCGAGCCCTATGAAGTTGGCAAGGAGGTTACTCACCCCGTAGCTCAGAAACGGGAGGGCTATACCTTTGGGGGGTATTATGTTAAAAGCCATGGCGTAGTTGACCACTATTGAGTAGAAGATGTTCAGCGCGACACCCGATATTATCAGTTTCTCGTATATGCCGTAAACGCGGTTCGCAAACCTAAAGAGCTTGAGTATGAGAAGGAGCTGGAGGTATAGAATTACGAGAAAGCCAAGTATTCCGAGGTTTTCAATTATGAGGCTTATGATGTAGTCCGTGTCCGATTCCCTTATGTATACCGCGGAGTGAAGTCCCTTTCCGAGTCCTTTACCGAACAGTCCGCCCCCCGCTATAGCTTTCAGGGACTGTATTATCTGGTATCCTTTGTCGTGCGGGTCAGAGAAGGGGTCAATCCAGCCCTCAAAGCGCCTCTTTACGTGGTCAAAAAAGAGCGCGACGATTCCCGCACCCGCAAGCCCGAGAACCGCAAGGCTCGGGACAAATATCCTGTAAGCTACACCCCCGAGCCACATGAGGGATATACCGAGGAGTATAAAGAAGAAAGCCATACCGAGGTCGGGCTGAAGGGCGATAAGGAGCGCGTGCGAGAGTATAACGAGGAGAACAAATAAGAGATACTTAAACTGCTCTATGTAGCCCTTCACACCGATGTAGTAGGCGAGAAAGAGTATGAGAACGATTTTTGAAAACTCGGAGGGTTGTATGCTCGTCCCGATTAACCAACGAACGGGCATACCGCTCGCGGGGGGCGCTACGAGCTTTCTGATTAGCACACCCACGAGAAGGGCAAGGGAAATACCCACCGTAAGGTAAATAACTTTTTTGTTTTTAAATACTCTGTAATCCGTTCTTGAGAATACACCCATCAAAACGAGACCGAACAGGAAAAAGATTGTGAGTTTTACGTTCTTAGATAGGGCTTTCTTGAGCTTAGGAAGGAGGAGTTCGCGGTATGGCTTTAGTTTATACGTTTTTCCTGCAAGCTTCGTCTCAAACTCACCTTCCCTTGCGGGGCGAAAGCGCTCGGGAAACACGTCAAGGTAGGGAAGTGGCAGTATCCGGGATGTGTTGAGGTCGTAAAAGTATCTGACGTTGTTTATCTTAAAGAGTTTCCAGCCTTTTTTTGTTTGGTAAAGGAGGGCGTTCGGGTGGTAAGAGATGAAAAAGGGGAGGGCGTTTTTAACGAAAACAAACGTCTGGGAGATGATAAAGAATATCAGAACTATTGAGAGGATATGTTTATCGGGGTATATCTTTTCCGCAAGTTTCATGCTCTATTTCTGTAATTAATTCTACCCTTTTTTCGTGGCGTCCTCCCTCAAAGGGTGTCTCAAGCCATACCTTTACGATTGAGAGCGCGAGTTCCGTCCCGAGAACCCTCTCACCGAGACATAGGATATTTGCGTCGTTGTGGAGCCTGCTCATCCGAGCCATATACTCGTTTGTGCAAAGCGCAGCTCTTATACCGGGGAATTTGTTCGCGGTTATACTCATTCCTATACCGGTCCCGCATACGAGTATTCCCCTGTGTGCTTTTCCTTCAAGGACAGCTTTCGCGACGTGCTTCGCATACAGCGGGTAGTGGGTTGAGTCTTTTGTGTGCGTGCCGAAGTCCAAGACCTCGTAACCTTCGCGGGAGAGGAATTCCTTTATCTTTTCCTTCAGGGGGTAGCCCGCGTGGTCTGAACCTATGGCTATTTTCATAGGAATCATTATAAAATTAGTAATACTGTGAAGTACGACTGGACGAAATACAAGGACAAGATTTTGAAGCTAAAGGAGATTTTCAGTTCAAGGAACGAGGGGACGGACGTTGAGGTTGATGTTATAACACCCGAAGACCCGGATTTTGACCCAAAGATGGAGATGCCTTACGTGAGGGTGAGGTATTACGTGGATGACCACTACCACGAAAGGAAGATAGAACTCTTTGAGCACTACCTCAAGCAAGACCTCCAAGAGCTTGTGAATCAGATAGAGTTCTTCATACAAGAGTTTGAGGGGGAAATAGAGTCTTCCGAATACGGAGGAGGGTAGTATATTTAATATTCCTGTAAGGAGGGGTGGCCGAGCGGACGAAGGCGGGGGATTTGAAATCCCTTGAGCGGGTAGCCCCCGCTCCGTGGGTTCGAATCCCACCCCCTCCG
>JAADEK010000105.1 GCA_013153455.1 Aquificota bacterium | reverse complement strand
GATGGCGGTAAATACCAAAAAAATCGTTATGAACATACGTCTCCCCCTACTTTATCGTAAATTCTTCCGAGAGTATCTTTAATCTCCCTTTTTCCCTAACTATATACATCCTCTTTATGCCTTTGTCCGCGTATGTGTCAGATTCATACTCTTGAAAGAACTCAGCGACGTAGTAGCGGGGCTTTTTGTCCCCGAGTTTTGCAAACGCAAGAACCGTAAGGTCCGATATCTTTACCTTTATATACTTCTTTGATAGTATGGTTCGTCTTTTGTAGTTCCTCCATTCCTTGAGACCTCCTCCCTTCCACGTGAAGTTTTCCGAGTAAAAGGATATGAAACCCTCAAGGTCTTTCCTCTCCCAAGCCCTTTCCCAGCTTCTTAAGAATGAGATAACGTCGTCAATTTCAAGCTCCTTGGGTATCGTTTTGTAGATGCCTATGAGCGTGTTCGTGAGGTCTATCTTGGGGACTATTGACTCTTTTAAAACCTTCGTTTGGGCAACGACGCACCCGCGCGTGCTGAAGGGGAGCTTATCGCGGTCCTCTTCGTTGCTCCCGTGGAGCCATATCCCTCCTCCCGTCTTTCCGAGGAGTCTGTCGTAGGGGTTCGGGTAGTTGAGGGCTACCGCTATGCCTCCGTACATCTCCGGGAGCTGCTGGGGGGGGATGAAGCGCGTAAAGTAGTATACGCCCTCCGGCGTCTTTCCGTCCCCTTCCCTTTCCTTGTCCCCTATGTTCTTGCCCGTCGTGACGGGGTAAAGCTCTACGAGCTTGTTGCCCTTGAACACAAAGAGGTATTGACTCATCTTCTCAACGAGAAAAACGTAGTGCTCCCTCGGGTTTTTCACAAGGACAGGAGGGGGGGTTTTGAAGCGCTCGCGCAAAATCTTCGCTATTTTCTCCCTGTATACCTCCTTATTTTTTACCTTCCTTATGAGAAAGTTAAATCTGTAATAGGAGGGGTTGTAATCGGGGTTAAGCTCTATTGACCTGAGGTATAGTTCTATAGCGTCCCCGAGCTTTCCCTCCCTCTCAAGGACGAGAGCCTTCGCGTAGAGCCTTAGGTAAGGCTCTACCTCTATCTTTAACTCCTCTATGTAGGCTTTTAGGGCTTTGAGTTCTACGGGTGATATTGTGTTTTTTGCGAGCTTGAAAAACAGCTTTTCTATCTCGCCCTTCTCAAGCTCCTGAAGGGCAAAAACGAGGGAAACCAGAAGGGAAAGGACGAGAATCATTTCTCCTCTTCTTTAATCCTTACTATCTTTACCTTCCCTTCCGCTATGTCTTCTATGGCGACGAATGTCTTTTTGTAAAGCTCGTCGTCAACCTTTACGAAGAAGTCCTCCCCCTCCTTCAGGAGCTGGAGGGTTCTCTTTACCGCAGCGTGAACGAGCTCGTAGCGCGACTCTACCCTCTTTAGTGCTTCCTCTATCTTAGGTCTCCTTGACATAGCACTTACCTCCTCTGAGAAGGTTTACGATTTCCTTGCCGAGCCTGAGGCGCTCCGCCTCTTTTAACATTCTGTTTTTTTCTACTCTATAAGAAATGATTATAGCCTTTACCTTCTCAACCGCATCGTTGAGAAAATCGTTGACGACGATGTAATCAAAGTATCTCGCGCAGGGAATCTCCTTTTGCGCGGTTGAGAGTCTCCTCTCAAGGTTTTCGTCCCTGAAGCCCCTCATCTCTATCCTCCTCTTTAGCTCCTCAAGGGAAGGCGGAAGCAGGAATATACTCACCGCGGAGGGCATCATCTCCTTTACCCTGAAGGCTCCCTGAACGTCTATAACGAGAAGGGCGTCCTTCCCTTCGGATATTATCCTCTCAACGTGCTCCTTAGGAGTCCCGTAAAAGTTCCCGTATACGTTCGCATACTCAAGGAAGAACCCCTCCTCCGCTTTTTTCAGAAAGTCTTCCTTGCTCGTGAAGACGTAATCAACGCCGTCCCTCTCGGTGGGTCTGGGTTTCCTCGTTGTGTATGTGACGACTTTTTCTATATCTGTAAGTTCCGAGAGTATTTTCTGGGCTACGGTTGTCTTTCCCGTCCCCGAGGGTGCGGAAAGTATGAACAGCCTTCCCATAATAGGAAATTATCATACTCTCTTTTAAAATTTTTCTTATGGGCAGGGTTCTAATCGTTTACGACACCCAAACGGGAAACACCGAGAAGATGGCTAAGCTCGTAGCGGAGGGGGCTTTGCGTGTTGAGGGAACGGAGGTAAGGCTTAAGCGCGTGAGCGAGGCGACTAAAGAAGACGTCCTCTGGGCGGACGGTCTTGCGGTGGGGACACCCACCCACATGGGCGTCGTGTCTTGGAGGCTTAAGCGCTTCTTTGACGAGGTTCTCGGTGAGTTGTGGGGTGAGATAGACGGGAAGATAGGTTGCGCCTTTTCTTCCTCCGGCGGTTGGGGAGGGGGGAACGAGGTCGCGTGTATGTCCGTCCTTACGATTCTCATGAACTTCGGGTTTTTGGTCTTCGGGGTTACGGACTACGTGGGGAAAAAGTTCACGCTTCACTACGGCGCGGTCGTTGCGGGAGAGCCGAGAACTCAAGAGGAAAAGGAAGCCTGCAGAAGACTTGGTGAGAGGCTCGCACAGTGGGTCGCGGTCTTCGTTGACGGGAAGAAGGAGCTCCTTGAAAAGATTAGAAAAGACCCGTCAAGGTTTGTAGATTAATAATAAACCGGGAGGATGCGTTGTTTCACCTTACGCAGGAGCAGATAAACGAGATAAAGGCTATTTTACTTGAGATGAGGAGGAGATTGATATCCTCCGCACAGCAACAGATAAAAGACCCCTCAAACGTAGCCTTTGAAGGCGGGGACGAGATAGACAGGGCGGACCTTGAGAGCGAGCGCTTCATCACCTTCCGCATAAAGGGAAGGGAGGTAAAACTCCTGCATAAGATAGACTACGCCCTTATGAAGATAGATATGGGGAATTACGGTATATGCGAAAACTGCGGTTCCCCGATACCATACGAGAGGCTAAAAGCCAGACCCGTGACGACGATGTGTATAAAGTGCAAGGAGCTTGAAGAGGAGATGGAGAATGATTGAGGAAGGTATGGAATGGGCTTTCCCGCGCATAAAGCGCCTCCCGAAATACGTCTTTTCCCTCGTCAACGAACTGAAATACAAACTCAGGAAAGAAGGACAAGACATCGTTGACCTCGGTATGGGAAACCCGAACCTCCCGCCCGCGAAGCACATCGTTGACAAACTCTGCGAAGTAGCCCAAAAGCCCCACGTTCACGGATACTCCTCCTCCCGTGGCATACCCCGTCTCAGAAAAGCCATATGCGACTTTTACGAAAGGCGCTACGGTGTCAAGCTTGACCCCGAAAAGGAGGCAATCCTCACGATAGGAGCAAAGGAGGGCTACTCGCACCTCATGCTCGCGATGATTTCACCCGGGGACACGGTAATAGTCCCTAACCCGACATACCCCATACACTACTACGCACCAATCATAGCGGGGGGAGAGGTTCACTCAATCCCCCTGAACGCGGAAGACGAAAACTTTCAGGAGGACTTCCTCAGAAAGCTTTACGAGATTATGAAGACCGCCATGCCAAAGCCGAAGGCTGTTGTCGTGAGCTTTCCTCACAACCCCACGACCCTAACCGTTGACAAGGAGTTCTTCAAGGAGCTTGTGAAGTTCGCAAAGGAGCACCGCGTTTGGGTTATACACGACTTTGCATACGCGGACATAGCATTTGACGGATACAAGCCTCCCTCAATACTTGAGATAGACGGGGCGAAGGACGTGGCGGTTGAAATCTACTCAATGTCAAAGGGTTTCTCAATGGCTGGCTGGCGCGTCGCTTTCGTCCTCGGGAACGAAATCCTCATAAAGAACCTCGCGCATCTCAAGAGTTATCTGGACTACGGCATATTTACACCGATTCAGGTAGCTTCAATCATAGCCCTTGAGAGCCCCTACGAGATAGTTGAGAGGAACGCAAAGACGTACGAAAGGAGGAGGGATGCCCTCGTTGAGGGGCTCAACCGCATAGGTTGGCACGTCAAGAAACCTAAAGCGACGATGTTCGTCTGGGCTAAGATACCCGAGTGGGTCGGGATGAAATCACTTGATTTTGCGATGTTCCTCCTGAAGGAGGCTAAGGTTGCGGTCTCACCGGGGATAGGATTCGGGCAATACGGGGAGGGATTCGTGCGCTTTGCCCTCGTTGAGAACGAGCACAGGATAAGACAAGCGATAAGGGGCATAAGGAGGGCTTTTAAGAAACTACAAAAGGAGGCAAAGGCGCTTGAACCTGAGCGAAATCCTCGGTGAGATATACAGGCTCAAGTTCGGAGCGGAGCCAAGAAGAAAGGCTCAAGAGCTTGAGGAGCTATTTCTCTTCCTCCTCGTCGCGGACTACATGGGCGTATCAACCTTCCTCAAGTTTTACCTCCTTGAAGCTTACCCCCAAATCCTTGAAGAGTTCCACAAGTGGCACAAAAGACTCGGTATAGAACGCTCCCCCTTGGATTGGTTAAGATGTTGTTGAAAGAAAAAAGACCCCGCTTTCGCGGGGTAATTTTACTTTATCAATTCGTTTAGGGCTTCCTCGCTCGGCGGAAGACCGACGATTACCTTTCCGTTCATACCGATGAGTGTGGGCGTTCCCGTGACGCCGATGCGCGAAAGGACTTGTATATTCTTCTCTATCTTCTTTTTGCCCTCCTCGCAGAGGTTCTTAGGCTCAAAGTCCTTGTGGACGTATTCGTATCCCTTACCTGAGCATATAATGTCAATAGCTTTCTCTTTAGCCTTCGGGTGCATGGGGAGGGGGAAGAAGATGTGTCTTATCTCAACGTCGTTCTCCTTTGCCCACTTCTTTAGTATGGGCTCAAGCTTCCTACAGTATGGGCAATCGGGGTCGGAGATGAAGTATACGAATTTCTTTGCGCCTTGGTTGAACCTCAGGTCGGTGAGCTGTTCAAGCTCCTTGAGAACCTCTTGGGAGACCTTTTGATACTCATTTGCTATCTTCGCGGTGAGGTTTTCACGCTTTTTGATGTCTATGAGGTTTCCCGATATGAGATACTTAAGGTCTTTGTCAACGTAGATGACGAGGGGTTTAAGACCGCTCTTTACCACCGCGACGCAAAGACCGAGCTCCTCAAGGGGTTTTACCGTCTCAACCTTCATCTTCTTCAGCGTCAGGTCCTCAAGGACCTTCTCAACCTCCTGAGGTGATGGGCACGAAGCGACAGCGTAAGCAAACACAAAGGACGAGAACACTCCTAAAAACCTCTTCATGACGACCTCCTTTTTACCCAACTCTTAATCTTATCAAAGATAAGCTTAAGCCCGACACCGAGGAGGAAAAGTATGAGAATCTCAAGAAAAAGGGCGAGAAGACCGAGAAGGGGTTTCTCCCGAAGGAGCTCAAGCGTCCTCAGGAGCACCCACGTGTATGTGATACCGAAGAGGAAGGAAAGGACGACGAGCGCAAGGACGAGCGCAAGCAGGGGAAAAAGTATAAACCTCCAAAGGACACGGCTCAAGAGAAAACGGAGTATTATCAAACCGTTCCTTCCTCCCTTACCTCCTGACGCTGGAGTATGTATTCCTTCCTCACTATAGCCCTGTTGAGGGCGTCCGTAAACGCCTTCACGCTCGCCTTTATGATGTCGGTGTCAACACCCCTGCCGGACGCTTTTACGCCGTCAAGCTCAAGGACTACGCGAGCCTCCGCTTGAGCGTCCGTGTTCGGCGTGAGGGCTTTTATTGAGTAGTCAAGGAGTTTGGGCTCTATACCCAGAGCGCTCATTATAGCCTTTATCGTCGCGTCAACGGGACCGTTTCCCGTCGCGGTCGCCTCCCTTTCCTTTCCTTTGAAGAGGAGCTTTACGGTGGCGGTCGGTATCATGTTGTCCCCGCTTTGGACTTGAAAGTGGACGACCTTAACGGGCTCTTGGTCGTCTATCCTCATAAACTCTTGGTATATGAGCGCTTCAAGGTCTTCGTCGTAGACCTCCTTCTTCCTGTCCGCAAGCTCCTTAAAGCGCTCAAATATCTTGTCAAGCTCCTCCTTTGATAGCTTAAACCCGAGCTCCTCAAGGCGTTTTTTGAGAGCGTGTCTACCGCTGTGCTTACCCAGCACTATCCTGCTCATGGGAAATCCGACGTCCTCGGGGTTCATAATCTCATACGTAAGGCGATGGCTGAGGACGCCGTGCTGGTGTATACCGCTCTCGTGAGCAAAGGCGTTATCACCCACTATAGCCTTGTTGGGCTGGACGAAGCTTCCCGTTATCCTGCAAAGGAGTCTTGAGGTCTTGTAAAGCTCCTTTGTGTTTACGTCCGTGTAGAGGTCACCGAAGTAGTCGCGTCTTACCTTCAGAGCCATCACAACCTCTTCAAGCGCTGCGTTTCCTGCCCTTTCCCCTATCCCGTTTATCGTGCACTCAACTTGGCGCGCCCCGTGCTTTACCGCGGTCAAAGAGTTCGCGGTCGCAAGACCGAGGTCGTCGTGACAGTGAACGCTCAGTATAACCTTATCTATATTAGGGACGTTGTTCATGATGTCCTCTATGAGCTGTCCGAACTCCTCGGGAACCGCGTAGCCCACCGTGTCCGGTATGTTTATAACGCTCGCACCGCTCCTTATGGCGGTCTCTATAGCCCTGTAGAGGAATTCCCTCTCGCTTCTCGTTGCGTCCTCACAAGAGAACTCAACGTCGTCGGTGAAGTTCCTCGCAAAGGAAACCGCCCTCTTTATGCGCTCAAGGACTTCCTCGGGTCTCATCTTCAACTTGTATTCCATGTGTATGGGTGATGTCGCTATGAAGGTGTGTATGCGCTTCTTCTTTGCGGGCTTGAGGGCGTTCCCCGCTATCTCTATATCGCTCTCAAGGGCGCGGGCGAGTGAGCATATAGTGGGTCCCTCTACCTCTTTCGCTATCCTGTTTACAGCCTCAAAGTCTCCCCTTGACGCTGCTGCGAAACCCGCCTCTATGACGTCAACCCCGAGACGCGCAAGCTGGTGAGCCATCTGGAGCTTTTCCTCGGTCGTCATGGAAAAGCCCGGAGCCTGCTCACCGTCCCTGAGCGTCGTGTCAAAGATGTAAACCTTTTGCCCCATCGTCTCCTCCGCTTTAAATGAAAATAATTCTCAAATAAGAAAAAGTCAATATATCAGCCCGCGCCCTGTCCGACCCTCCTCTCAAGATACTTCCTGTAGGGGTTGCAGTTCCTTACGTAGTCCTCAAGCGTGAGCTTACCTCCCTCGGGGAACTTAAGAGCGGAAAGCGCGCTTTGAACCCTCTTTTTGTTTTCATCGGTGGGGTTCTTCTTGTAGACGTTCGTCGCAGCCTCAAACTCCTTTAACCTCTTTTTCAGCTCAAGACCACTTTGGAGGACTTCCTTAGCCCCGTTTATCGCCTCCTGAGCCCTCCCTTTTACCTCCTCCGATACACCCTTGGCGAGGGAAAGGGCGCTCTCAAGCTCGGAGAGCTTTTCCTGAAGCTTTCGGGTGGTCTTGAGGGCGAGACCCGCGGAGGCGCAGATATCCTTTCCCTCAAAGAAAGCCTTCTTTATGTAGCCCTCAAGCGCTTGGGTTAGGTTCTTTACGTCGTTTGATAGGACCTTAATCTTTCCTTCTGTTATTTTCATTTCGCGACCTCCTGAGTTTTCGGGAACTAAATATTATAGATAGGTTATTTTAAAATAACCCTTTATGAGAAAACAGCTCGTTGAGCTTGCGCTCATCATAGGCGCGGTTCTCCTCATAAGGGAATACATAGCCCAAGCCTACAACATCCCCTCCGCTTCAATGGAGCCCACCCTCCTGATAGGCGATTTCATACTCGTAAACAAACTCCTATACAGTATCTCGGAACCCCTTCGGGGTGATATGGTCGTCTTCAAATACCCCAAAAACCCCGATATAGACTTCATAAAGCGGATAATAGCGAGGGGCGGTGATAGGGTTGAGTTCACATCCCTTTACGACGAAAAGAGCGGTCTTCTGATTTACCGCGTTTCTGTAAACGGGAAACCCTACGAGCTGAGATACTTAGGTGAGGAACTCCTTGAGGGGGGAAGGTGTCACAAATACGAGGAGACTATACACAGGGAGGACGGGAAGCTAATAAAGCACGGTGTGTGCTTTCGGGACACGCTTTTGAAGGTTCCGGGTGTCGCATACGGGGCGATAGACGAGAGTCATTGCTTCAGATACAACGCGGACGGTCTTTGTGTTGATTTCATAGTCCCGGAGGGATACTACTTCGTGATGGGGGACAACAGGGACAACAGTCAGGACAGCAGGTTCTGGGGATTTGTCCCGAGGAGCAACATCGTCGGAAAGGCATTCGTCATATACTACTCGGGCAAGGTTCCCCCGCTCACACCCCAAGAGGTAAGCCCATTTATAGTGGTGAGGCAGATAGTTTACGCCCTTTTGCACCCCCGCTTTTCACGCATAGGAAAGCCCCTCATAGACAAATGACGGAGATACGCGTAGGCTTCGGTTTTGACTCACACCCGATAGAGGAAGGGAAAAAACTTTTCTTGGGAGGTGTTCAGATAGAAAGCCCCTTCGGGCTAAAGGGACACTCCGACGGGGACGTCATCCTGCACGCACTTACGGACGCAATTCTGGGAGCTCTGGGTGAGAAAGACATAGGTCAGCTCTTTCCCGACACCGACGAGAAGCTTAAAGGAGCAAGTTCGGAGATATTCCTGAAGGAAGCCCTAAGGAGGGCAAAGGAGAAAGGTTATGAGGTTGTTAACCTTGATTGCACGCTTATCGCGGACGCACCGAAGATAGCACCCCACAAAGAGAGGATAAGGGAGAACCTCTCGCGCCTGCTCGGTATCCCCAAAGAGAGGATATCAATAAAGGGAAAGAGGACGGAGGGGTTTTGTAAAACCGAGGGCATCGTTTGTATGTGCGTCGTTCTCCTCGGGAGATGATGGACGAGCTCAGGAAACTAAAGGAAGAGGCGAACGAACTTAGAAAACTCCTTAGGTTTATGGCGTGGCTCAACAAGAGGCTCAAAGAGAGGGGAGCAAAAACGCTCCCGATTCTCGTCGGGGGTAGCGCGGTTGAGCTTTACACCTTCGGGTTTTACGTCTCGGGTGATATAGACTTAGTAGCTCAAAACAGAGAAGAGATAAAAGACATATTGCTTTCCACCGGTTTATTTGAGGAAAAGGGTAGGATACTCCTTTCGGAGGAGCTGGGAGTATTCGTTGATATACCCGATGACAAACTCGCGGGAAGTTATGAGAAGGTGAGGACGATTAAGATTCCCGAACTCGGGGCTGAGATTAAGGTCATAGGTATTGAGGACTTAATAGTGGACAGACTGAACGCCTGTATCTTTTGGAAAAGTCAAAGCGACTGCGAAATCGCGAGGTATCTATTTGAAAAATACAAGGACGAGATTGACATAAAATACCTCATAAAAAGGGTAAAGGATGAGAAATTACCGCTGGAGGATATAAATTTCCTAAAGGAAGATGAAAAGAGAAAAAATCCTGAGACTTGAGAGTGTATCGGAGGAATACAAGAGGGCAAGGCTTGAGAGGTTCAAAAGGGGGTATCCCCTGAAGTTCAAAAGGACAAAACCGAGGGAAAAGTTCAAAGGTAAAGCCCTTCTGAATTTCTTCCTCAGGACGACCCCGCCCGCGAGGGACATACTCTCGGGAAGGGCTTTTTCAGAACTCTTCAAAAGAAGCAGTTTGTAATATTAATACAAAGGAGGTTTAGCGGATGGGAGTTTCTCTGATGCAACAGCCCGACAAGGTATACGACGTTATCATCATAGGCGCGGGACCCGCGGGAACGACCGCGGGTCTTTACACAGCGCGCGCGGGCTGGAAGACGCTCCTTCTTTACAGGGCGGAAGCGGACGGTGCTCTCGCGATTACACAAAAGATAGAAAACTACCCCGGCGTTCCGGGACCCGTTTCGGGTTATGAGCTTTTGAAGACAATGCGTGAGCAGGCAAAAAAGTTCGGAGCTGAATTCGTCAGGGGTAAGGTAATAGCGACGGACCTAAAAAGCGACCCCAAAAAGGTCTACACTATAGACGGGAGGGAGTTCAGGGGAAAGACGATTATCGTAGCCTCCGGTGCCATGGAGAGGGCGAACAAGTTCAAGGGAGAGGAAGAGTTCCTCGGGAGGGGAGTCTCATACTGCGGTGTTTGTGACGCTGCGTTCTTCAAAGACCAACCCGTCGCGGTTATAGGTGATGACGACTACGCCATAGAGGAGGCGGAGTTCATCGCCCGCTTCGCGAGTAAGGTATACTTCATCGTTCCGGGAAGTAAGATAAAAGCTCCCCCGGAGGTGATAGAGCACTTTAAGAAACTCCCGAACGTTGAGATACTCCTCAGACACAGGGTTATAGAGATAGTAGGTGACCAAGTTGTGAAGGGCATAAGGCTCAAAGACCTTGAAACGGGAGAGGAGAAGTTCCTTGAGGTAAACGGCGTTTTCATATTCCTCGGGGGAACGAAACCCTCCGTTGACTTCCTCATGGGTCAGGTTGAGATGACGGACGGGGACTGTATCGTTGTAAACGAGGAGATGATGACCTCCGTTCCGGGCGTCTTTGCTGCGGGTGACGTCCTGTGTAACGAGGTCAAGCAGGCGGTCGTAGCCGCCGCTATGGGGTGCAAAGCTGCGCTCGCGGTTGACAAGTTCTTAAGCGGGAAGGAGAAGATAGTTCCCCAGTGGTGAGCCTTCCCGCCTTACCCTCCCCCGTAAAACTCACAAAGGTCGTTTATGACACACTCCTCACACTTTGGGTTTCTCGCCTTGCAGACCCTCTTTCCGTGCGTCATCAAAAGCAGTGAGAACTTCGTCCAAAGCTCCCTCGGAACTATCTTCCTCAGCTCCATCTCCATCTTGTCGGGATTCTTTTCCTTGCTCAGACAAACGCGCTGAACAACCCTCTGGACGTGCCTGTCCACTATTATAGCGGGAAGACCGAAAGCCCCCCCGACGACCATACTCGCCGTCTTCCTGCCGACCCCCGGGAGCTGAACGAGAAGCTCTATATCCTTCGGAACTTCCCCGTCGTGTAGCTCAACGAGCTTCTTACAGCACTCCTTTACGAGCTTTGCCTTCCTCCTGTAGAAGTTTATCCTCTTGAGGTCGGTCTGGAGTTCCTCGTCGCTCGCGCAAGCGATGTGCTCCGGGGAAGGGTATTTGAGGAAAAACTCCCTGCAGACCTCGTTTACCACCTTATCGCTCTCTTGCGCCGCGAGTATAGCCATTATAAGGAGCTGGTATGCGCTCTCAAACTCAAGCTCAAGGCGTGGGCTTTCGTATACCTTCTCAAGTCGCTTGACTATCTCTATCGCTTTTGCCCGAGCTTCCTCAAGGCTTCTATTACATTCCTTACGTGCCCCTTCGCCCTTACGTTTCGCCATGCCTTTATTATTCTACCCTCCTCGTCAATAACGAACGTTGAGCGTATGATACCCTCTGTAGTCTTCCCGTATGCCTTCTTCGGACCGTATGCGCCAAAGAGCTTGGCTACACTCTTGTCTTCATCGCTCAAAAGGTAAAAGTTAAGCCCGTATTTCTCCCTGAACTTCCTGTGAGATGAAACGGGGTCGGGGCTTACGCCCACAACCGTATAACCCATCTCCTTCAAAACCGAGAGGTTGTCCCTAAAGTCGCAGGCTTCGGTTGTGCAACCGGGCGTGTTGTCCTTGGGATAGAAGTATAAAATCACGCGCCTTCCCGAGAACTCCTCCGAGCTTACCTCCCTCTCCTTTCCCTCCTCGTCAATACCCGGGAGGGTAAAGCTCGGAATCCTGTCCCCTTCCTTGAGCATATCACGATATTTTAAACTATTTATACGATGAAGCTATCCACGGAAGCAAAACTCGGTCTCTTTGTCGTCTTTACCGCCCTGAGCTTCGCGTTTATAATCCTCACCTTCGGTGAGATACCGATATTTAAGGAAAAAACAAAGGAATACATCGTATACTTTGACGACGTCGCGGGTCTCTCAAAGGGAGCGGAGGTGAGGGTCGCGGGCGTTCGGGCGGGTAAGGTAAGGGACGTCCTCCTTGAGGGAGACAAAGTAAAGGTAATCTTTGAAGTTCAAGAGAGTATAAGCATATACAGGGACGCGAGCGCGTCAATAGGAACGCTCGGGCTTATGGGTGACAAATACCTCGCTCTTGACCCCGGAAACCCCCAAACGGGCGAGCTCCCCCCCGGGAGCGTAATAAAGAGGACGAAGGTCGTGAGCGACACCGACAGACTCATATCCCAGCTCACACAAACCGCGGAGGAGTTCAGGCGCGTCGCGATAAACCTAAACGCCATACTTGAGGAAAACAGAACAAACCTGAGACAAACCGTTGAAAACCTCAACAACCTCCTCTCCGCCCTTAACGAACTTACGCTCCAAAACAAGGAAAACATAAACCTCGCCCTTCACAACCTGAGGGAACTCACCCAGACCCTGAACCGTGAGCTTCCCGTCCTCCTTGACACGCTCACAAAACTCGCAAAGGACGCGGACACCATACTCGTTGAAAACAGGGAAGACATAAGGGCTATAGCCTACAACCTCTCGGTAGTCCTTGAACAGGTAAGGGACGACCTTCCGGTCCTCGTTGAGAACCTAAAAGAGCTTTCCGTGAACCTAAACACAATCGTAAAGACGAACAAAACCAACATAAACAAAACACTCGTTTCCCTGAGGGAAACGACGAGAAACCTCTCCTCCGCGTCCCGCAAACTTGACAGGATACTTGAAGACCTCAGGAAGGGAAGGGGAACGCTCGGGAAACTGCTCAAGGACGAAGAGCTATACGTGAACATAAACAAAGGCGTAAAGAGCCTCGGGAAGATGGGTGAAGTGGTAGAAAGAACCCGCCTTTACGTAGGACTCAGGGGAGAACTCTACAGGGAAGGAGACAGCAAAGGCATACTCACCGTAAAGCTACAGCCCGACGAAAAGAAGTATTACCTCCTTGAGGTAGTCGGGGACTCACGCGGGCGCGTTTACCGGGAGGAATACCTTGACGGCAGGGAATACGTAAAGAAGGAGTTCAAACCCGAGTTTACACTCCAGTATGCGAGAAACTTCAGACTCTTCGGGCGCACATTCACGCTCAGAGGAGGGCTAAAAGAAAGCACGGGAGGCATAGGAGCGGACTACTACCTCTCGCCCGAAAGATACATATTTGCGGACATATGGGACTTCGGGAGGAAAGACAGACCCCAAGACGAGAACCTGAAGCCCAACCTCCAGCTCGGCATCCACTGGCACATAACGAGAAACTTTTACGTCCGCTTCGGGGGTGATGACCTCCTCAACGACAACCTAAGGGGCTTTTTCGGGGGAGCGGGCTTTCTGTTTGTTGACGAAGACCTCAAATACCTCCTCGGGGGAATGGGCGTGCCCCTCCCCTGACGCTCGGTTATTATTAATAATAGAAATGTTTGAACCCCAAATAAAAAAACTTCTTGAAGTAAATCTCGGACTCAAGGAAGGGGAAAAACTCCTCGTCTTTACTGACGACAAAGACCCCGAACTCTCACACCTGACAAAGGAGATACAAAACGTAGCCCTCTCAATGGGTATACAAACCGAGCGCGTCCAGTTCAAAAGCACAGGTCAACACGGCGCGGAACCCCCGGAGGAACTCTGGAGGGAAACCTTCGGGGACGAAGCGATTGATACACTAAAAGAGGAGGGACTTTTTGAAAAAATAATCAGAAAAGAAGGATACGATTACGATAAACTCATCAAAATATTAAAAGACCGCTCACGCGGTGTTCCGAACGCCCTCATCGCGCTCTCATACTACTCAACGACGCACACAACGTATAGAAAGATACTAACGGACGCCTTCCGCGCGCGCTACGCGTCAATGCCCCTCTTTGAGCCCCGAATGCTCCTCGGACCCATGGACGTCAACTGGGAGGAGCTCGCAAAGCTCACGCGCGACATAGCGGACGTCCTCACCGAAGCGGAATACGCGGAGCTGAGCTCACCCCAAGGCACAGAGCTTGAGCTATCCCTCAAAGGCAGGAGAGCCATACCCGACACGGGACTCCTCACCGAGCCCGGCTCCTTTGGGAACCTGCCCGCGGGAGAGGCTTTCATAGCACCCCTTGAGGGAACCGCCCAAGGAAAGCTCACGATAACGCACGCCCCGAACAAAAGACTTGAGCGCGAGCTTACACTCCGCATACAAAACGGCGCGGTTGAGACCATAGAAGGCTTTGACCCATACCGCGAGGAACTTGAGAGCACATTTGAGACCTATCCCGAAGCCCGCCTGATTGCGGAGCTCGGCGTCGGGACAAACCCAAAGGCAAAAAGACCCGACAACGTCCTTGAAGCGGAAAAGATACTCGGGACCGTTCACATCGCCCTCGGGGACAACCACACGTTCGGCGGTAGCGTGAAGGTTCCGTTTCACGCGGACTTTGTAGTCTTTGAACCTACCCTCGTTGTAGGAGGAAGAGGATGGCGAAAGGAGCTTTTAACGAAGGGAAATCTCCGGAAGATATAAAGATAGATTTGATTAAAAAGACGCACCTCTTTGAGGACTTAGGCGAGAAGGAACTCAAGGACGTAGCCCAATACATACAACTGAAAGACTACGGGAAAGGGGAATACATCTTCTTTGAGGAGGAAGCGGAGCCCGGGATATTCATACTTACCGAAGGACTCGTAAAGCTCATAAAGGAAACCGCGGACGGAAGGAGTATAATAGTTCGGCTCGTATTTCCCGGTGAGGTCTTCGGGTGGATAGAGTGGGGAAAGAGCGTCCCCAAGTTCAAGTATACCGCGATGTCCGCTCTTCCATCGCGCCTCCTTTACATCTCAAACAAAGACTTCATAAACCTCGCGGTAAAATACCCCGCGATAGCGATAAAGCTTACCTGCGATGCGACACATAACCTCCTTCAGACCTACGAAGTCCTCAAGAGCATAGCTTCGGGGAAGGTTGAGGAGAGGATAGCGCGCCTTTTGCTTGAGCTCGCGGAAAAAGCGGGTGAAAAGAAGGACGGAAAAATCATCATACGCCTTCCCCTCACGAGACAAGACATAGCGGAGATGACCGGAACGACCGTAGAGACCACCATAAGGGTCATGAGCAAGTGGAAGAAACAAGGCATCATAAACACCGAAAGGGGTTATATAGAGATACTTGATAAGGACGCGCTTGAGAGCCTCGTCCTTTGACTGATTAAAATCATTAAGTAAAAATCGTTTTCACCTTAAAATTACTCCCAAAGCCTTAAGGGAGGAGAGAAGATGGGAAGAACCGTTAACCTGAAGGGAAACCCCGTGACGTTGATAGGCTCAATCCCCGAGGTCGGGCAAGAGGCACCTTGCGCCCTCGTTGTTACGAAAGACCTCCAAGAGAAGAGGATAGGAGGA
>JAADEK010000126.1 GCA_013153455.1 Aquificota bacterium | reverse complement strand
CTCCTTACCCCTTCCTTTATGAGGTTTATCTCCTCCTTTGTCTTGTAAGCCCTCTCTTCCTTGAGAAAGTTCGCGTAGCCGACCCACTTTATATCCCGCGAGCGGAGTTTCCTCCTGAGTGTGCAGTTTACTCGCTCCTCCTCGTATCCGACGAGCTTAAAGCTCCTCTCTTTTAGGAAATTCTTAAGCGTTCTTACGGGGTTTGACTTTATGAGTATAACCTCCCAATCCCTTAGCTCCCTTTTTGCCCTCTCGTAGTAGCGGGCATCCGTGAGGAGGAACTTCTCGCTCGGTGTGAGAACCGCGTAGGCGTGCGTTGAGCGAAACCTTGAGAGGTAAAAGACCGATACGGTTGAGGAAAAGAGAAAGGCGTCAAGACCTTCCTTCTTTATCTTTTCCTGAACCTGTTTTATCTTCATCGGAGTTCCACCACCCTCATAAGGTCTTCCCAGAAGTTGGGGTATGATACGGAAACGCACTCGGGTCTGTCTATGATTACCTCCTCATCCGTCAGGAGTCCCGCTATCGTGAAAGCCATTGCTATGCGGTGGTCCCCGAAGGTTTCTATCTTCGCACCCCTTAGCTTCTTCGTTCCCTTTATGGCAAAGCCGTCCTCAAATTCTTCAACCTCAACGCCCATCCTTCTCAGGTTCTCAACGATAGCCCTTATCCTGTCGCTTTCCTTGTAGCGGAGTTCCTTTGCCCCCCTTACCTCAGAGACCCCGTCCGCGAAAGCCATAAGAACAGCGAGAATAGGGAGCTCGTCTATGAGGGAGGGAACCTCCTCGGGTTTCACGCTCACAGGCTTTAAGGTCTTTGCGGGTCTTACGGTTATGTCCGCGACGGGCTCGTTTGATATCTCCCGAACGTCGTTGAAACTTAGGTCCGCTCCCATTTGGATGATTTTCCTGTAAAATCCGTCGCGCGTCGGGTTGAGCAATACCTCCTTGAGGAGAAGCTCACCCTCCGGCGCGAGCGTGGCGAGAGCAACGAAATAAGCTGCGGAGGATGGGTCCGCGGGGCAATGAACCTCCGTTCCCGTGAGCTCTTGCCCTCCTTTTATCTTTACGATATGGGCTTTCTCTTCGGGGACGGTGATGAGCCGGGCACCGAAGAGCTTTAGCATGCGCTCGGTGTGGTCCCGCGATAGGTAAGGCTCAAGAACTTCGGTCATACCTTCCGCGCGGAGTCCGGCGAGCAAAAGGGCGGTCTTTACTTGAGCGGACGCTTTCTTGTTGAAGTATGAGATACCCTTCAGCTCACCTCCCCGGATGCTTACGGGTAGTCTGTTCGCGTCTTCCCTGCCGTCTATGCTCGCACCCATCTGCCTGAGGGGTTCAACGACCCGTAGCATGGGTCTGCTCCTTAGGCTCTCGTCCCCGGTTATGACGCTGAAGAAGGGTTGTGTTGAGAGGACACCCGTCATTATACGGGCGGTAGTCCCGGAATTTCGGGCGTCAAGCACGTCCTCGGGCTCCCGGAAAGAGTAGTTCGTCCCTTCCAGGACTACGGTATTACCTTGGGTCTTTACCTGCGTTCCGAGGGCTTTGAGTATGCTCAGCGTCGCTTTTGTATCCTCAGAGATTAGGGGGTTGTAGACGACGGTCTCACCGCTTGCGAGGGCGCCCAGTATAAAGGCTCTGTGGGTTATGGACTTGTCCGAGGGGACTCGGAGCTCTCCCTTTACGCGTTTGATTTTGGGAATCTGCATCTGTAGTATTTTATTTTGGAAATTCTATTAAAACAAACCTCTTCTCAAGACACTCAATAACCTTATCCGCCTTATCTTCGTCTACGAAGTAAACCCTCCCGCCGAGAGGGTCACCCTTTTCCTTTAGGGGTGTTATCCTAACGTAGCCCTCAGAAGGCGAGGCTACGTAACCCGTTACGTAATTGGGGTCGTCGCTCCAGCAGAGCTCCGCCAAAACACCGCAGTGGATATTTTTGCTCGCAAGGGCGAGGGCGTCAACCGTCCTCTCCGTGTAGCCCGAAGAGAGCAGGATTTCCCTTACCCTTTTCCTGTCCTTCCAATCAAACCGAACGGTCCTCACACCCCTTGACGTGTCCCTCTCAAGCCTCCTTCCCGTCTTTGGGTCCATAATCACAGCACCCCTCATATTCCCTCCCTTCGGGTTTGCTCCTTTAGCGAGGAGGGATATAGCCTTATTTGCTACCTCCTTCGGTATGCCCGAGCGAACCAAGAGGGAAAGGGCGAACTCTCTGGCTTCCTTCGGACTTTTGAAGCTAAAGCTACGAATAGGTAAACGGAGCTTTATAAGCTCGTAGCTCTTTACTTCCTCTATCTTCAGGCTCAGCTCGTCGTATTCCTCGGGTCTCCTCAAAAGGCTCAGGACGGTTTCCTCAAGTTCGCTCTCGGGGACTATGCGCTCCGCGCCCGAGACGTGCTTTCCGTCTTTGCCCGCGTGCATCCGAACGCTCAAGAGGCGCATAATATTGATTATGGCTCTCGTTATGCCCTACAGGGGTGTGCACCCGAAAATCGGGGAAGGTGTCTTTTTGGCTCCGAACGCGGTCATTATAGGTGATGTTGAGATAGGAAAGGACTCAAGTGTATGGTTCGGGACCGTAATCAGGGGGGACGTGAACTGGATAAGGATAGGTGAAAGGACGAACATTCAGGACAACTGCGTCGTTCACGTGACGCACGACACACACCCCACCACCATAGGAAACAACGTAACCGTTGGTCACGGGGTTATAATCCACGGGTGCACCATAGGGGACAACGTTCTGGTCGGTATGGGGGCGACCATAATGGACGGGGTTGAGATAGAGGAGTTCGTTATAGTGGGTGCGGGTGCGCTCGTGACACCTAACAAAAAGATACCTTCGGGTGTCCTCGTCGCGGGCGTTCCCGCGAAAATCGTGCGCGAACTCAGACAGGAGGAGGTAGAGCTCATAAAGGAGTCCGCGCTCAATTACGTCGCCTACAAGAACGAGTATCTAAAATCAACCCGATAGGGTTCTTTTCCTTTCCTTTATAACGTCCTCGTAAGCCCACTTTTTAAGTATCTCCTCCATCTCCTCACGGGATAAACTCGGCTTGTCATACATACCCTTTTCCTGCCTTTGGCGCTGTGCCTCGTAGAGGATTATCCCCGTCGCGACGGAGACGTTCAGACTCTGCGCCATACCGAACATAGGTATCACAACTTTCTTGTCCGCAAGCTCCAAAAGCTCCGGCGACACACCCTCCCTTTCGTTCCCGATTAGCAAAACCGTTGGCTCGGTGTAGTCAACGCTCCTGAAATCAACCGAGTCCTCACCGAGCCAAGTCGCAACAATCTGAAAACCCGCCCTCTTTAGCTCAAGGAGTTTCTCCCTCGG
>JAADEK010000064.1 GCA_013153455.1 Aquificota bacterium | reverse complement strand
TCATCATGGGAAATCACGACAGGGACAAAGAAAGGTTAAGTGATTTCTTTGACGAGGTTTACGATTTTTACAAGGTTATAGAGGTGGGAGGAAAGCGCGTTCTCCTCTCTCACTACCCCGCGAAAGACCCTCTTACGGAGCGCTACCCCGAAAGGCAGGAGCTTGTTCGGGAGATTTACTTCTCCGAGGGGTGCGAGCTTTTACTTCACGGTCATGTCCACTGGAACAGGGAAGGCGTTAGGTGTGCGTGCCACAAGCTCGGCGTCAGGTGTATTAACGTAAACACGGAATGGCACAGGTATGCGCCCGTGAGTGAGGAAAAAGTTTTAGAAAAATTAAATCTTTAAACCTTCTTCATAAGAAATTCCTTTTCCGCTTCGCACCTGCCGAGCCTGTAGCTGAGCTCCTCAACCTTATTCAAAATTTCAAGAATGTTTTCCGTCAACTTTTTCATCTCCTGAAATAAGTTCTCCTTTCCCGTTAAATACTCGTAATAATATATCAGAGCCTCTTCTACTATCTGAGTCTCCTTCTTGTTCGTCTTTTTCTTCAGCTCCCCCAGTATCTGGATTACGTGCTCGTTAAAGACGTAAGTCTTCTTTTTCATAAAACACCCCTCTCGCTTTAGTGCTTTAAACTCTCTTCTCCCCCTATGGGGGTCTAAATTTTTTGAAATTTTATTATAAATTTTACGTTTTTGGTATGCGTTTGTAAACCCCGATTAGGTAATCCGTCAATATCTCAAGCGGTTCAGCGTTCAGACCCTCGTCCCGAAGGGCTATAGCGTAGGGTGAAAAGGTTAACTTCCTCATCTCGTCCTCGTCCATCGGGGGAACGGTGCCCCTCTTGCTCGCGACGGTTCCGCTCCTCTTTCTCCCCAGTTGAACGCTTGACCCGACCCGAAAACCCAAGAGAACGAGAGCCTTCCTAACCGCGAGGGAGGACGTATAAGATACCCAGTAGCCCTCGGGTGAGAGACGCTCCGAAACGAGCTTCAAGAAATCAAGCGTCCAAAGCTCCGGGTTCTTGTAAGGTGAGAAGGGGTCGTGAAAGACCGCATCCGCGACAAACCCCTCAATCTCCCTTATCTTCTCCCTCGCATCCCCGACGAGAACCTTCAGCTTTAGCCTCTCGTCCTCATACTCCGGTGTCCTATCAAGGAGCCACTTGTGTATATCCCGATACGGAGAGGGGAGTAAAGGAATGCTCTCAAGGAGTTCCTTCTCAAGCGAGTAGACCTCAACCCGCACGCGCGGGTTTTCCTCCCATATGTGTTTAAGGGCTACCGCGAGGTTATAACCGAGCCCGAACCCGATATCAAGAATCCTTACTGTTTGGGCTGTGCGCGCCTTTCTCAAAAGCCTTGAGGGCTTCAGAAACTTAAAGTAAGACTCGCGCACAGCGCCCGCGCTCTGACTGTGAAACGGCTCACCGTAGCGAAGTGAAAGAAGCGTCAAAGAGCCGTCCGCGGTCTTTAGAACCTCATACCCTTCCTCTTGGGGAAAGTATGCGAGCCGAAGAAGCTCTCTGAGGACAAAATCAAACCCGTCCTTTCCTAAACTCTCCCCCCTTTTCCTTAAAAATTCCTCAAGGAAACTCCTAAAGAACTTTTCCCTTTTCATCTCCCGAAGACCTTCTCAACGGGGTAAACCTCGTCAACGATGCGGTGGTTCGTAAGACCTATAGCCTCCCTGTATACTATCAGGTAATACCTGTATTTTAGCGCTTCCTCCTTAAGGCGGGAAAGGCGCTTCCTAAGCGAGACCGAGAGTTTTATTGTGAGGCGCGGGACTTTACTCCTTTGGCGCGCGAGCCTCTTCTCAAGGTATGAAAGAGCCCTCTTTACGCGCAGGGCTTCCTTCAGGCACGCCTCAAGCCTGCTCCCGTATGCGCCCCCGACGCCCGCTATCTCCCTTAAAATCTCATCGTCAAGCGTATCTTTCTGAAGCATCACGTTTAATTTAAAATCATTCTTGTATGGGGAAAAACCTCACGGAAAACGTCCTATACTTTATGATATCACTCCTCATAAACCTCCTCTTTATAAAGCTCCTATACGTATACATATTCTCCGTAAACCTAAAGCCCCCCGAGTCTCCCCCTCCCCTTCGGGTTGAGATAAAGCACGTAAAACCACCGCCCCCTCCGCCCCCGAAGAAGGAAAAGCCCGCAAGAAGCGCCGAGGAGCAAAAGCGGGGAGAGGCGCCACCCTCGGGCGCGGTGAGCGCACACCCGAAGGGTGACGTCCCCGTCGCGGAACAAAAGGAGGAAAGCGTTTCCATACTTCCCGAGCTTGAAAAAAGGATAAGGGAAAGGCTCGCAAAGAGGGCACAGATGAGGAAGGAGGTAGGGGAGATATCCGCGGTCGTCGGGAGAAAGAGCGTAAAGATAAAGAGCGGGACCAGAAAGCTCGTATACATACCTCCCGCTCCCGTTTTTACGGTAAAAGAGTTTCCCTCCCAAGCACGTATAAAGATATGGGTAAGTCCGGAGGGAAAGGTCATAAGGGCGGTTTTGCTCCAAAGGAGCGGGGTGGGGAGCGTTGATGAGAAACTTATTGAGTTTGTTAGGAAGCTCAGGTTTGAGCCCATAGAGGAGCCCGAAGTTCAAGAGGGTGTAATCACTTTCAGGTTCGCGACGTAAGGAATTGTGATAATACATAATTTATGGAAATAAGGAGATTTGTTGAGGTAGCGAAGCTCGCTTCACTCGCGGGCGGTCAGGTTCTTAAGGAAAACTTCGGGAAGCTCACACGAAAAAACGTAGAAGAGAAAGGGGAGAAGGATTTTGTGAGCTTCGTTGACAGGGAGTCCGAAAGGAGGATAAAGGAGCTTATACTTAAGTATTTCCCCGAGCACGAGGTCGTTGGGGAAGAGGGGGGAAAGGAAGGGAAAGAGAGTCCCTTCAAGTGGTTCGTGGACCCGCTTGACGGAACCAAGAACTACATAAACCGCTTCCCGATATTTGCGGTCTCGGTGGGTCTCGTTTACGAGACGGAGCCAATAGCGGGCGCTGTTTACCTCCCTTACTTTGATACACTCTACTGGGCTGGTAAAGGAGAGGGAGCGTATAAGAACGGCGAGAGGATAAGCGTAAGGGAAAACGAGAGCCTCAAGCACGCGGGCGTTGTATACGGCTTTCCCTCAAGGAGCAGGAGGGACGTATCGGTTTACCTCGGTATATTCAAAGAGGTCTTTTACGAGGTAGGCTCTATGAGGAGACCGGGGGCTGCAGCGGTTGATATATGCATGGTAGCGGAGGGTATCTTTGACGGGATGATAGAGTTTGAGATGAAGAGGTGGGACATAAGTGCGGGGCTCGTGATACTCTCGGAGGCGGGCGGAAGGTATACGCTCCTTGAGAACCCCGAAGGGGTAATTGACGTTATAGCGGGAAATCCTTACGTTCACGAGTTTCTCCTCGGTGTCGTGAAAAGACATATATATCAATGAGTTTTTATTGGCTATGATTGGGAACGCCGAAAGGCGTTTCTTGATTGTTTAAAATCCTCTAATCATGACGATGTATGTAATAAAGAGGAGCGGAAGGAAGGAAAAGCTGGACATAAACAAGATAAGGATAGCCATCAAGTTCGCGTCGGAGGGGCTTGACGTTGACCCGCTTGAGCTTGAGGCTGACGCTCAGATTCAGTTCCGCGACGGGATAACCACGAAGGAGATACAACAGCTTCTTATAAAGACCGCTGCGGAGAAGGTGTCCGCGGAAAGACCCGACTGGACTTACACCGCGGCGCGTCTCCTCCTTTACGACCTTTACAAGGACGTCGCTCACCTGAGGGGCTACTCCCTCAAGGACGACCTCGGTAAATACAAACCCTACAACAGAAAGAGCTTTTACACCTTCGTTAAGGAATACGTTGAGAAGGGTATATACGGGGAGTATCTCCTTGAGAAGTATTCTCCCGAGGACTTTCATACGCTCGCAAGATACATAAAGCCCGAAAGGGACATGCTCTTTACGTATACGGGTATAAAGATACTCTACGACAGGTATCTGGTGAGGGACGAAGAGGGGAGGGTTATAGAGCTTCCCCAAGAGATGTATATGCTCGTCGCGATGACGCTCGCGGTTCCCGAAAAGGACGAAGAGCGCGTAAAGTGGGCAAAACGCTTTTACGACCTCCTTTCGGAGCACCTCGTTACCGTGGCGACCCCGACGCTCATGAACGCGCGAAGACCCTTCACTCAACTCTCCTCTTGTTTCGTCCTTACGGTTGACGACGACCTTTACGACATCTTTGACAACATAAAGAAAGCGGGGATGATATCAAAGTTTGCGGGGGGACTCGGTATATACATAGGGAAGATACGCTCCGCGGGTGCCCCGATAAGGAAGTTCAAGGGAGCGTCAAGCGGTGTGATTCCCGTGGTGAAGCTCATAAACGACACGATGACGTATGTAGACCAGCTCGGTATGAGGAAGGGTTCGGCTTCCGTTACGCTTGACATATGGCACAAGGACGTTCTTGACTTTTTGGAGGTAAAGACGAACGTAGGGGACGAGAGGAAGAAGGCTCACGACATCCACCCCGCGATAGCGATACCCGACCTTTTTATGAAGCGCTTAAAGGAAAGAAAGCATTGGACGCTTATGGACCCTTACTGGGCTCGTCAATACATAACGAAAAAGATTTACGAGGGCAGATACAAAAACGTCCAACCCCTTCCCGGGAGCCACTACTACGTCGGGATAAACGAAAGGGGAAAGGAGGAACTCCTTGAACCTAAGGGGCTTGAGGACTTTTGGGGTGAGGAGTTTGAGAGGTGGTATGAGGAGCTTGAGAAGAACCTCCCGGACTTTGCAAAGAACACCGTTGACGCGTTTGAGCTCTGGAAAAGGCTTCTGACCGTCGCGTTTGAAACCGGTGAGCCTTATATCTTTTTCAGGGATACCGCGAACAGATACAACCCGAACGGGCACGTCGGTATGGTCTACTCAAGCAATTTGTGTCATGAGATAGTTCAGGTGATGTCCCCCTCGCGCCACGAAAAGCCCAAGCTAAACCCCGAAACCGGCGAGATTGTCTACAAGAAGGAAGCGGGATACCTCCCGGTTTGTAATCTCGGTTCTGTTAACCTCGGTAAGGTTCACACCGAGGAAAAGATAAGCGAAGTTCTGCCCGTTTTGGTTCGTATGCTTGACAACGTCATTGAGATGAACTACTACGCGATACCCGAAGCTAAGTTCACAAACAGGAAGTTCAGGGCGATAGGTATAGGTGTGTCAAACTACCACTACTGTCTCGTAAAACACGGCGTAAAGTGGGAGAGCGAGGAACATCTGAGATTCGCGGACAAGCTCTTTGAGCTAATAGCGTTTTACACGCTAAAGGGTTCCCTTGAGCTTGCGAAGGAAAGGGGGCGCTACGAGCTCTTTGAGGGCTCGGACTGGAGTAAGGGAATCCTGTTCGGGAGAACGATTGATGAGATACAAAAGGACAGTGAGAAAAACGAAAACAGGCTCCCGTGGCGTGAGCTCAGCGAAGAGATAAAGGAGCACGGGCTCAGGAACGGGTATCTTCTTGCGCTTATGCCGACAGGCTCAACCTCCCTAATCCTCGGCGCGACCTCCTCTGTTGACCCTATATTTGCCCGCTTTTACAAGGAAGAGAACATGAGCGGAATCCTTCCTCAAGTTCCCCCCGAGGTAAACCGCTTTTACTGGCACTACAAGAGCGCATACACGATAGACCAAGAGTGGAGTATACGCGCGGCTTCCGTAAGGCAAAAGTGGATAGACCAAGCCCAGAGCTTGAATCTCTTTATAGACCCGAAGAACATAGACGGACCGCGTCTTTCCCGCCTTTACGAGCTCGCTTGGGAGCTTGGTCTGAAGACTGTCTACTACTTGAGGAGTAAATCAATAATAGATATAGAGGAGTGCGAAGCTTGCAGTGCGTGATATGGAATTTGTATACGTAACGGATGACGAGACGCTGAGGAGAGCCTGCGGGGAGCTTTCGGGTGCACCCTTTTTGTTCCTTGACACCGAAACCGCGGGGGAGAGGGTTCGCCTCGTCCAGCTCGGGGACCGCGAGAAGACCTATGTCGTTGACCTTTACGAGATAGAAGATATAACCCCTCTCAGGGAGCTTCTCTCCAAGAAGGGTGTGGTGGGGCATAACTTGAAGTTTGACCTGAAATACCTCTCAAGGCTCGGTATAAGACCACCCGCGGTGTTTGATACGATGATAGCGAGCTACCTCCTTGGGTATGAGCGCCACTCCTTGAGTCATCTCGTTGCGAGCTTACTCGGCTACAGCCTTGACAAGAGCTACCAGCTCTCGGACTGGGATGCGCCCGTCCTTTCGGACGCACAGCTCCGATACGCTGCGAAGGACGTTGATGTCCTTCGTGAGATTTTCCCGAAACTTCTTGAAAGGTTAAACGGGCTTGATGGTGAGAGGGGGCAGGAGCTACTGAAGAGTAAAACCGCGAAGCTCTTCGGGCTCAGGAGCCCCGTCAGCGTCGTTGAGATGGCTTTCGTGAAGGTGCTCGCGGAGGTTGAGCTCAACGGCTTTCCGGTTGACGAGGGGAAGCTCTCGGAGCTTCTTTCAATCCTCTCAAGGGAAACCCAGAAGAGGGTTCAGTCTTTTATCATAAAATACAGAACCGACCCCCTTTCCCAGAAGGCTCTCGCGAAACTCCTTTCGGAGCGCTTTCGTATACCCCTCCCGCGAACCCCCAAGGGCAACCTCTCTACAGACGATACCGCCCTTTCGGAGTTCGTTGATATACCTCCCGTAAGGGAGGTCCTTGAAATAAGAAGATTAAAAAAGTTAACGGATAAACTGAGGGAGTTAAAGGAAGCCTTGAGGGACGGGAGGGTATACCCGGAGTTTAGGCAGATAGGTGCGGTTACGGGGAGGATGTCTTGCTCAAATCCTAACGTCCAAAACGTCCCGAGGGAGCTGAGGAAGGTCTTCAGGACGCGTGAGGGGAGGGTGTTCGTCGTTGCGGACTTTTCACAGATAGAGCTGAGGATAGCGGCGGAGCTCGTCGGAGACCCGCTTATGGTAAGGGCTTTTAGGGAGGGAAAGGACCTCCACCGATTTACCGCTTCTTTGGTTCTCGGGAAGCGTGAGGAGGAGGTGAGCGAGGAGGAAAGGAGGCTCGCGAAGGCTATAAACTTCGGGCTCATATACGGTATCTCCGCGAGGGGGCTTTCGCGCTACGCGAGGCTCGGATACGGCGTTGAGCTTGAGGAGGAAGAGGCAAAGAGGCTCAGGGAGCGCTTCTTCAGCGCTTTTAAGGCTTTCAGGGATTGGCACGAGGAGGTAAAGAGGGAGCTGAAACAAAACGGTGAGGTAAGGGGAAGGACGCTTCTCGGGAGGCGCTTCGTTGCTACGACCTTCAACGACGCGGTGAACTACCCCGTTCAGGGAACGGGTGCGGACCTCCTGAAGCTCGCTGTTCTCCTCTTTGACGGTGAGCTAAAAAGGAGGGGTCTCGGTGCGATGGTTGTTAACCTCGTTCACGACGAGATAGTCGCGGAGTGCGACGAGGAAGAGGCGCAGGATGTGAAGGAGGTTCTCCTTGACGCTATGAAGAGGGCGGGGAGGGTAATCCTGAGGAGCGTTCCGGTTGAGGTTGAGTGCGTGATATCAAGAACGTGGGAAAAATAATTATCATTAGTCTTATGAAGCTGAGGTTCAACGAAGAGGGTCTTATCCCCGTAATAGCTCAGGACTACAGAACGGGAGAGGTGAGGATGCTCGCTTGGGCTAACGAGGAGGCTCTCAAGAAAACGCTTGAGACGGGATACGCTCACTACTACTCAAGGAGCAGAAAGAGGATATGGAAGAAGGGTGAAACGTCGGGTGAGCTTCAGCGCGTCAGGGAGGTTCGCGTTGATTGCGACGAGGACGCCCTTATATACGTCGTTGAGCAGGAAAGGAACAGAGCTTGTCACACGGGTCATAGGAATTGTTTTTACAGAACCCTCACGGGTGAGGAGGTGAAAAAACCCCTTCCTTTTGAGGTTCTCCAAAGGCTTCAGGAGGTCGTAAGGGAGAGGATAAAGAGGGGAGACGAGAACTCATACACCTACAGGCTCGTAAAGAGCGGGCGTGAGCGCGTATTTCAGAAGTTCGGTGAGGAGGCGGTTGAGCTTCTGATAGCGCTGATGAAGGGAAATAGAGAAGAGATAATCTCCGAGGGCGCGGACGCCCTCTACGCGCTCGTTGTTTCGCTTGAGGTGAGCGGGGTTGATATAACGGAGGTTCTTGAGGAGCTTATACGCAGGTTCAGATAATCACACTCCAACGGGCTGGGGCTCACCGAGGGCGAGCCACCTGTAGTCAACACCGAAGCGCCTCGCGATATAAACGAGCGTAGCGTCGCAGGGTCTTGATATCCCCCTCTCAAACTCCTCCACCTTCTTGGGTGATATCCCTATCGCGCGCGCGAACTCCTCAACCGAAAGACCCCTCTCCTGCCTTACTCTCCTAATCCTCTCCCCTACTCCAATCATCGCCCTACCTCCTTTTTTATTAAAATTTTAGAAAATGGGTATAAGACTCGCAAGGAGGTTAAGCCACCTCAAACCCTCCCCCACACTTCTTATAACCGCTAAGGCAAAGGAGCTAAGGGCGCAAGGCGTTGACGTCATCGGGTTCGGCGCGGGTGAGCCCGACTTTGATACGCCCGAATTTATAAAGGAAGCGTGTATAAGGGCGCTAAAGGAGGGAAAGACGAAATACGCACCCTCCGCGGGCATACCCGAGCTCAGGGAGGAGATAGCGAGGAAGCTTTACGAGGAGAACCGTGTTCAATACGAGCCTTCCCAAATCGTCGTATCCGCGGGCGCTAAGATGGTTCTGTTCCTTATATTCATGGCTATACTGGACGAGGGGGATGAGGTTCTCGTTCCCTCCCCATACTGGGTTACGTATCCGGAGCAGATACGATTTTTCGGGGGTATCCCCGTAGAGGTTCCCCTGAAGAAAGAGTCGGGTTTTCGTCTCACGCTTGAAGACCTAAAGGATAAGGTGAGCGAGAGGACGCGCGCGCTCGTGATAAACTCACCCAACAACCCGACGGGTGCGCTATACGACAGAAGGGAGCTTGAGCGTATAGCGGAGTTCTGCCTTGAGAGGGACATACTCATAATATCGGACGAGTGCTACGAGCACTTTGTATACGAGGGGGAGTTTGTTAGCATAGCTTCCCTCTCTCCCGAGGTAAAGGAGATAACCTTTACGGTAAACGCTTTTTCAAAGAGTTTCTCAATGACGGGTTGGAGGGTCGGATGGGTCGCATGCCCCGAGCCTTACGCCAAGGCTATAGCGAGCTTAAACAGTCAAAGTGTCTCAAACGTGACGACCTTCGCTCAATACGGCGCCCTTGAGGCACTCAGAAACCCGAAATCAAAGGAGTTTATAAGGGGTATGCGTGAAGCCTTCAAAAGGAGGAGGGACGTAGCTCTTGAAGCTCTTTCCGGAATACCTGAGGTTGAGACCGTAAAGCCGAGCGGTGCCTTTTACATCTTCCCGGACTTTTCACATTACGCGGAGAAGCTCGGTGATGACGTGAAGCTCTCGGAGTATCTCCTTGAGAGGGGGAAGGTTGCGGTTGTTCCGGGCTCCGCTTTCGGTGCGCCGGGGCACTTGAGGCTCTCTTACGCTCTTTCGGAGGAAAAGCTAAAGGAGGGCATAAGGAGGATTTACGAAGCTCTCTCGGAGCTTTAGCCCTCCCCTTTTACGACCTCTTTTATCTTTACGCCCACTTTTCCGTCAACGACGACGAGCTCACCCCTCGCTATGAGCTTCCCGTTCACCTTTATATCAACGAAATCCTTTACTTCCCTGTCAAGCTCAACGACCGAGCCTATACCCATGCCCAGAAGCTCACCGAGGGTTTTTCTCGCCCTCCCGACGACAACCTCTATCTCAACGGGTATGTCGGAAAAGCGCTGAACGATGTCAAGGAGTTCCTTTTGTGTTTCCTTCTTCTCCTGAGCTTCCTTTTCCATCCCTCTCCATATTTTGTATTTCTTTGAGAAGCTCGTCAACCATACGCCCCTCTTCAACCTTCCTCAGAGGCTTCCCTCCCTTAAAGAGCCAAGCAAAACCCCTCCCGCACGCAAGACCGATATCCGCCTCGCGAGCCTCCCCGATTGCGTTAACGACGCAACCCATAACCGCCACCTTTAGAGGTTTCTTTACACCCTTTAGCTTCCTTTCAACCTCCCTCACAACCTTCTGCAGGTCTACCTCTATCCTCCCGCACGTTGGGCAGGCTATTATCTCAACACCCCTCCTCCGAAGACCGAGTGATTTTAATATCTCGTATGCGACCTCAACCTCCTTAACGGGGTCTTCCGTGAGTGAAACCCTCAGTGTATCACCTATACCCATGTGGAGTAAAATTCCTATACCGACGGAGGATTTCACTATCCCTTGGGTTCCCATACCCGCCTCCGTTATACCTATGTGAAGGGGGACGTCCGTTCTCTCCGCGAAAATCACGTTAGCCTTTACGTTCTGAAGGACGTCCGACCCCTTTATGGAAACCTTGTAGTTGGTAAAACCCCACTTCTCAAACTTCTCGCTCCACCTAAGGGCGCTGTGAGCGAGAGCCTCCGCGCACGGGTGCCCGTATCTCTCAAGGAGGTCCTTCTCAAGCGAGCCCGAGTTCACGCCTATCCTTATGGCTACGCCCCTTTTCCTCGCCTCTTCTACTATCTCCCTTACTATTTCTTCCTTTCCTATGTTTCCGGGGTTTATCCTGATGCCGTGGGCACCCATCTCCATAGCCAAAAAGGCGTATGAGGGGGCGAAGTGTATGTCCGCTATTACGGGAATCGGGCTTCGTTTCACTATTTCACCGAGAGCCTCAACGTCTTCCCTGTGCGGAACCGCTACCCTAACGAGCTCACACCCCGCTTCCGCGAGCTGTCTTATCTGTGAGAGCGTGGCGTCAAGGTCGCGGGTCTTCGTTGAGGTCATAGACTGAACCACAACCGGAGCGTCCCCTCCTATCTTTACACCGCCCACGTTTATCTGTCTCGTTTTCCTCCTTTTAATCATAACTTCATTAATTTACTTTTCCTTACCCGCGGTCAATGAGTTAAAGACCCTCAGTGTCTCCTCATAACCCCTTCTGAATATCTCACGCGCCCGTCTGACGTCAATGTGGGAAAATTCGTTCAGAGGAGGGACAATCAGGACGTCACACATCTCCCTTCTCTTTTCCGCGTTTGAGCGAACCGCGAGGAAGAAGCTCCTTACGAGGACGTGAAATAGGTTCTTTA
This sequence comes from Aquificota bacterium, assembly GCA_013153455.1. Taxonomy (GTDB): domain Bacteria; phylum Aquificota; class Aquificia; order Aquificales; family Aquificaceae; genus Aquifex. The sequence goes on along the minus strand of JAADEK010000064.1, from coordinate 4,286 downwards.
TCCTCCTTTCCTCCGAGAGCGGGAGGACGTCAACGCAAACGAGGGGTTCCTTCTTTTTCTCAAGGGGTTCAACCGGTAAGTTGTTAACCACGCCACCGTCAACGAGCAGGTAATCCCCGAGAGAAACGGGTTCAAATATACCCGGTATAGCACAGCTCCCCAAAAGGGCGGGTATGATTTCACCCCTGCTGAAGTAAACCGCCCTTCCCGTGTAGAGGTCAGAAGCGCACAGGTATGTGGGTATACTTAGCTCCTCAAGCCTGCGGACCGGGAGGTGTTTTCTTAAAAAAGCCTTTGCTCCCTCCCAGCTGATTAGACCAAAGCGCGAGGGCTTCGGTCTCAGGAGTTTGAGCCAGTTTACGCTCTCAAGTAGCTCAAGCATCCGGTCGGGTGTGTAGCCCGCGGAGAAGAAGGTAGCAACTATAGCACCCGCGCTAACACCGCTTACGCGCTTTACGCGTATACCGAGCTCACCGAGAGCCTTCAGAACGCCTATGTGAGCTATACCTTTCGCAGCCCCGCCGGAAAGGACCAAGTTTACCTCATCAAATCTCCTCAATCTCAAACTGCCAATCCAGCGCTCCCTTCCTCCACGCATACAAAAGACCGTAGGTAAGTATGAAGATAAAGATGAACATCTCTATAAAACCGAAGACGCCGAGATACCTGTATACGACGGTCCAAGGGAAGAGGAACGCAGCTTCTATATCAAAGAGCAAGAGCAAAAGCCCCAGAAGGTAATAACCCTGATGGAATGTCGTTTGTGCGTCCTTGTCGTAAAGCGGGACACCGCACTCGTATGGGTAGTCCTCGTAAATCTGGGGCTGACGTGGACCGAGGAGTGCGTTTAAAGAAATCATTACGATTCCCAAAATCACGAGTATGCCCGCAAAGACGAGAATCCAAAAATACCCCATCTCTCTCACCCCGTAAATAGGTTTTCCGCGCTCGCCTTCACGAGGAACCAAATCAGCGACGGGAGAATCCCGAGCAATACAGATGCGAGCGTAAGAACCGCGAGGGAAAAGCCCTCACCGACGGTCCAACTAACTTTAATGTCCCTTTGCTTTTCGTGCATATACATAAGAACGATGAGTCTCACGTAATAACCCGTTGATATCGCTGTTGAGAGAATCATTATAAAGGCGAGCCACCAGAGCTTATCAAACGAAAGAGCCATAAACACGAGGGCTTTCCCGACAAAACCCACGGTCGGGGGAACGCCGAGGAGGGCTATCATGTAAACGAGGAAAGCAAAGGCGACGTAGGGAAGCGCGAAGCGCATACCGGTGAATTGTTCCATCTTGTTCTCCCACTCGGGATTTTTCTCAAGGAGCGCGAGAACGAGAAATGAGCCCGCGGACATCACCGCGTAAGCGACGAGGAAGTAAACGATGGCTTTCATACCTATAACCTTTGAAACCGCGACAGCTGCGAGTATGTAGCCCGAGTGAGCTATGGACGAATAGGCGAGGAGTCGCTTTACGTCCTTCTGGACGAGTGCGACGAAGTTACCAAAGAGCATCGTAAGCGCTGCGATAAACCCGACCGTGATAGTCCAAACGACGAGAAACTTACCCTCAACGAGCGGAACGACCCTCACAACCGGTATAAAGAAAGCGAGCTTACCCACGGAAGCCATGAGGGCTGTAACGGGTGTGGGTGCACCTTGGTATGCGTCGGGGAGCCAGTAATGGAAGGGAACCGCCCCTATCTTTACCGCGAGACCTATGAGGAAGAAAACAAGCCCGAGTATCAGGTAGTGTATGTCCGCGCTTTGGTATGTGAGTATCTCCCTAAGGTCAAGACTCCCGGAGTATATATACATAAAAGCGGCACCGTAGGAAGCGAGGGCGATTGAAAGCCCGCCGAGTATCAAGTATTTGAATGCTCCCTCTTTTGAAGGCGTTGAGCCCCTCAGGAGCGCGGTGAGGATGTAAAAACCGACCGACACAAGTTCAAGCGCAACGTAGATGATGATAAGGTTATACGATGACGCGAGTATAAATACACCCAGAAGCGTAAAGGCGAGTATGTAGAAAAACTCCCCGTAAAAGGACCTCTTTGCGGAGTAGTAGGTGGGGACAAAAGGGAGGATTGCGAGCGTTATGAGCGTAGCGAACAACTTTACGGTAACAGCGAGGGGGTCGTTTGTGAAGTTCCCGTAGAATGTATCACCCGGGTAGCGCCAAGGGATAAGGAGGGAAAGGAGAACGGAAAAATAACCTACGTAGCTCACGAGGGGAAGGACGAGTTTCTTTTGCCTTTTCCCGAGGACAAGCTCAAGCGTAAAGAGCAAAAACGCCAAAAACAGGAGTATAAGTTCCGGCAGAAACTTCTTCAGGTCCGGTATCTCTATCGTTCCTATCAGTGCTCTCAGGTCCATCTCTCAGCCCCTCAAAACGGTAATCTCAGTATATACCTTACTATGTATTGAATGACGCCCTCGTAGAAGGCGAAGAAGACAAACGGAGCGAGTCCCACCACAAGCACCGGCGCGAGTATCATCAAAAAGGCAACGAGGGGGTAACCGCTCACGTCCCTGAAGTGAACCAGAACGCTCTCCTCCCTCACGTCAAGGTATAGCGTCTTCATAAAGTAAAGGACGTAAGCACCGCTGAAGAACGCGGCTACTATAACGATTAGGGCGAGAGCGGTTGAGTATTCCCTCGCCGCGACTACCGTGAGGAATTTACCCCAGAACGAGGAACCCCCGGGCAGTCCCATCGCAGCGAACGCTATCGCCGCGGTTATAGTCGCAAACAAGGGCATAAACTTTATGGCTCCCCTCAAGCTCGCGAAGTTAAACGTGTGAAGGCGGTTGTATATAAAGCCCGCGACCATAAAGAGACCAGCGCTCGTGAGCCCGTGCGCGAACATCTCAATGATTGAAGCCCTCAGACCCTCCATCGTGAGGAGGAACATAGCGGTAACCACAAACCCCATGTGTGAGACGGAGGAATAAGCGACGAACCTCTTTATATTCGTTTGGGATATCGTCATCCAAGAAGCCATTATTATTGAGTAGATACCGAGGGCGACGAGGTAGGGCGCGAGAGCCTTCGCCGCGTCGGGAAAGAGCCCTATGTTGAACCTCACAAGGGCGTAAGTTCCCATCTTAAGGAGTATAGCGGCGAGAACCACCGAACCCGCGGTAGGAGCCTCACCGTGGGCGTCGGGTAGCCACGTGTGAAAGGGAACTATCGGTGTCTTTACCGCAAAAGCTATAAAAAAGAGCAAAAACAGGAAAATCTCAAAACCGTTCGGTATGTTAAGCCCCAGAAGCTCAAAGTATGAGAAGGTAAAGCTCCCCTTTTCCTTGTAGTGGTAGACCGAGAGCGAAGCTATACCGAGGAGTAAGAACAACGAAGAGATAAAGATGTATACGAAGAACTTGTAAGCGGAGTAGAGCCTGAGCTTGTAGCCCCACACACCTATTACAAAGAGCATGGGAAGGAGCGTAAGCTCGTAAAAGACGTAAAAGACTATAAGGTCAAAAGAGGTAAACACGCCTATCACGAAGGCTTCCGTGAGGAGGAAGGCTATGTAATACTCCTTCAGCCTGTGCTTTATCTTTTCGTCTCCCATAGACCAAACGACCGCGACGAGCGATACGAGCGTCGTGAGGAGATACATAAGGAGGGAAAAGCCGTCCATACCGAGTGAGAGCTTGACCCCGAGCTCACCGAGAATCGTATACTCCTCGTAAAACTGAACCGCTTCGGTTTTCCCGAAATCAAACCACGTTAGCGCTATAAGCGAAAGCAGGAACACCAAACCCGTCCCGAGGAGAGCTATGTATTTAGCGAAGGCTTCCCTGAAGATGAGGATAAGAACGGAAAATACGAAGGGTATCGCTATTGAGACGGATATAAAGGGAAAATCAAAACTTATCCTTTCCATAACCTCCACCCCTCACATCCTGTCAAGTATATAAAGCATAACCCCGAGTATAACGACGATACCGAGCGTCAAAAAGAGTATATAGTGGTTCAGTATACCCGTCTGGATGTGTCTCGCAAAACGCCCTATACGGAAAGCGGTAAGGACGCTTTCGTGAATCAAAAGGTCTATTATCTTTATATCAAGGTTCTTCCACAAGAACTTAACAAATTTAAAGAACGCCCTATACAGGGCGTTGATAAAACCGTCTATGAGCGCTCTGTCTACGAAGGTGTAAGCGTAGCGCGAAGCGACCAAATACCCCTTAGCGATAACGTTGTGGTAAAGCCTTTCTGTGAAGAACTGCTCTTTGAACGTGGTGTGAATCGCCTTCAGAGCCTCGT
>JAADEK010000018.1 GCA_013153455.1 Aquificota bacterium | reverse complement strand
CTCTCCATCAGTATCTCATCAGGTAAAAGAGGGGGGTGTGAGCGTTTATGAGTTTTATCTCTTGGAGGTCCGTTCCTATGAGTTTCTTAAGGAGCGTCTTTTCCTCCTGTATGAAGAGGGGTTTTGCGTCAAGGTATCCGGAGATTTCCTTCGCTTTTTCTATGGCGTCGTGGAGTGAGCCGAGGGCGTCAACGAGCCCGAGCTCAAGCGCCCTTTCGCCCGTGAATATCCTACCGTCCGCTATGCTCCTGAGCTTTTCCTCGCTTATCTTCTCCTTCCTGTATTTGAGTATGGCTTGTATGAACTGCTCAAGCGCTTCGTTTACGGTCTCTTGGAGGTATTTCTTTTCCTCCTCCGTCAGCTCGCGGAAGGGAGAGAGGGTGTCCTTGAACTTTCCCGTCTTTATGGCTGTCGCCTTTATCCCGAGCTTTTCCATAAGCTCTCGGTATGCGATGTGCTGTATTATCACGCCTATGCTCCCGGTTATGGTTCCGGGGTTTGCGAATATGTAGGTTCCCGCGGAGGAGACGTAATACCCCCCCGACGCTGCGACGTTTCCCATTGATATGATGACGGGTTTTCCCGTTTCCCTGAAGCGCTCTATAGCCCTGTATATCTCCTGCGATGCGCCCACGGAACCCCCGGGACTGTCAACCCGAAGAACCAAGGCGACGACGTTCTTACTCTTTTTGAGGCTTTCTATCTTGTTCACGAGGGGGTAGGGGTTTGTGATTACGCCCGTGAGTTTCAGAACCGCTATCCTGTGCCCGATGGGGAGACGTGTCTGGATATACTGAATCATCGTAAGAACAATTATAAGTATTGATAGAAAAAGGAGGAGTTTCTTAATCTTCCTCATCGCCTCTTCTCCTTTCCGCTATGAATACGAGGAAGGTTAAGAATAAAAATAGTCCCGCCATGTAAAATCGCGTAACCCATACGGTCCAGTGTGTCTCGGAGATGACCTTCGGTATGTATTCCTTAGCCCACACGATTAGAAGGAGGGCGAGGAAAGCGGGTGTGATGTAGCGCATAACGTAGTAGTAAAAGCGGGGAACCTTTATTATGCCTCCCCTGTTTATCTCCTCCCAAGCCCTTTGCGCTCCGAAGACCCAGAAGAATATGATGAGCTCAACCAGACCGAAGAAGACGACGCCTATGGTCCCAGCCCAGAAGTCCATCTCGTCAAGGGCACCCCTCAGGAATATGACGAGGTGCGCGCTGAAAAAGACGATGCTCGCGGTCCAAAAGACCGCCTGCTTGTGCGAGAGCTTCAGCTCGTCCTCAAGGAACGCTATGAGGGGTTGCATCAGGGCGATTGATGAGGTGAGTCCCGCAAAGAAGAGGAGGAAAAACCAAAGGAAGCCCAAGAAAATACCGCCCGCGGTCTGGGAGAATATCGCGGGCAGGGTTATAAACCCGAGGTTGAAGGCTCCTCCCTTCGCTATGGCGACCGCGTTGGCGACGCCGAAGAAGGCTACCGCTGCGGGTATGGCTATTGAGCCCCCGAGGATTACCTCCGCTTTCTCGTTTAGTGTCGCTGCGGTAAGACCGCTCAGGACTATGTCGTCGTCCCTCCTTATGTAGGACGCATACGTGATTATGGCACCAAAGCCGAGCGACAGTGTAAAGAATATCTGACCGACCGCTGCAACCCAGACGTTGGGGTCTTTTAGTTTCTCAAAATCGGGAGTCCACAGGAAGTTAAGCCCCTCAACCGCGGAGCCGTTCGGTGTTTCAAGCAAAAAGACGCGAATAACTAAAAAGACCGCGAGCAAGAAGAGCGTGGGCATGGCGAGCTTTGCGAATCGCTCTATCCCCCGCGATATGCCCCTTACGAGTATAAAGACGTTTATGGCTACGGTTATCAAAAAGACGATGTAGGCGAAGGGTGAGGGTCTCAGGATTGGCTCATCACCCTTCGGTATTCCTATGTAGTTGTAGAGGAATTCCTTGAAGGGTTTTAGGACGCTTTGGGGGTCTTGTGCGCCGGGAGGGGGTTCGGGTATGAGACCGACGAGGGACTTTATAGCAAAACCGAGCGTCCAGCTTTCTATGTATATGTAGTAAATGATTACGACGAGGGGTATCCAAAGACCGAATACGCCGAGAATCTTTGCGAGCTTGCTCCTCCAAAGGAGGTAAAAGATTGAGGGGGTTGTCCCGTGCCCGTAGGCTCCCCCGTATCTCCCCATAGCCCACTCAACCCACATGAGGGGTATACCCACGAAGAGGAAGGCGAGTATGTAGGGTATCATGAACGCACCGCCCCCGTTTTCCGCAGCCTGAACGGGGAATCGGAGGAAGTTCCCGAGCCCTACCGCGTTTCCAGCCATAGCCAGTATAAGCCCTATGCGCGTAGCCCAGTGCTCTCTCCTTTCCGCCATACGGAATATTTTAAAGTTCATGGTAAAGGTCAAGATATGCGGGATAACGAGCCCGAAAGACGCCCTGTTTGCTGTCCAAAGCGGGGCGGACTACATCGGTATCATCACATACCCAAAAAGCCCCCGATTTGTCCCCAAAGAAAGGAGGAAGGAGATACTGAGGGAGCTTGAAAAGACGGGTGTTAAGAAGGTTGCGGTTGTTGTGAACGAGCCCTTGCACTTTTTGGAGGAGCTCCTTGAGGAGGGTTTTGACCTTATTCAGCTCCACGGGGATGAGCCACCCTCCGTGGGTGAGGCTTTGGGGTTTGAGCGCGTTATAAAGGTATTTCGCGTAAAGGAAGAGCTACCGAGACCCGAGGGTTGGGAGGAAGCCCACGGTATACTCCTTGATACGTATTCGGAGAAGTTATACGGGGGAACGGGCAGGACTTTTAACTGGGAGGTAGCGAAGAGGCTCGTTGATGAGGGCTGGAGGGTTTTCCTGTCGGGGGGTCTTAAGCCCGAAAACGTCTCGGAAGCGGTAAGGCGCGTAAAGCCTTTTTGTGTTGATGTCTCGTCGGGTGTTGAGCTGAGAAAGGGTGTAAAAGACCCTGAAAGGGTTCGCTCCTTTATCTCGCTTGCGAAAGGTATTCCCGAACGAGCTTCCTGAAAACCTTCCCCCTCTCTTCGTAGTTTTTGAACATATCAAAGGAAGAGCACCCGGGTGAGAAGAGTATCACATCCCCGGGGTTTGCGAGCTCAAACGCCCTCTCCACCGCTTCCTTTATACCATCGCAACACTCTACCCTTACCTCCCCTCCCCAAGCCTTCTTTAGCTTTTCCCTCGCCTCCCCTATCGCGAGGACGTGTTTTGTCTTTCTCTTTACCTCGGGAAGTATGGGCTCAAACTCAAGTCCCTTGTCCTTTCCTCCCGCTATGAGTATGACCGAACGGTCGGGAAAGCTGAGGAGGGCGCTTTTCAGCGCGCCGGGGGTGGTTGATTTTGCGTCGTTGTATAC
>JAADEK010000066.1 GCA_013153455.1 Aquificota bacterium | reverse complement strand
ATTTCTTCCCACGCCCTTGACCAAGAGAGGGTATACCCCACGAGGTTTGAGGCTGTGATATGGACGAACCTGACGAGGGACCACCTTGATTACCACGGGGATATGGAGAGCTACTACCTCGCAAAGAGGAAGCTCTTTACTCAATACGAGTCCGAGCTGAAGCTCGTAAACGTGGACGACCCTTACGGCAGGAGGCTCGCGGGTGAGCTAAAAGGGGAAGTTCTCACATACGGGAAGGAAGGGGATTTAAGGATATTAGATTTTAAGACTTCCTTCCGCGGTTCTAAGATAAGGATAGCCTTCCGAGGAGAGGTTTACGAGTTTGAGACACCGCTCGTGGGTGAGTTTCAAGCCTACAATATAGCGTCCGCGGTGGGATACGCCCTTTGGAAGGGTATTGAACCCGAAGCTATAGCGGAGGGTCTCGGGAGTGTAAGGGTTCCGGGGAGGTTTGAGGTCGTTCACAGGGGGGATTTTGCGGTCGTCGTTGATTACGCGCACACACCCGACGCGATTGAGAACGTCCTGAAAAGCGCGCGAAAGCTCGCCCGAGGTAGGGTTATAGCGCTTTTCGGCGCGGGAGGAAACAGGGACAAGGAAAAGCGCCCGCTCATGGGTGCGAGCGCGGAAAGACACAGCGACCTTATAATACTTACCTCGGACAACCCGAGGGAGGAAAAGCCCGAAGAGATAATAAGGGACATCTTAAGGGGCATAAGGGAAAGGGGTAAGGTGTTGATTGAGCCCGACAGGAAGAGAGCCATAGGGCTTGCGCTTTCTCTCGCGAGGGAGGGGGATATCGTGATGATTCTGGGAAAGGGGCACGAGACGTATCAGGAGGTAAACGGTGTAAAATATCCTTTCAGTGATGCTCTCGTCGTCAAAGAAATCCTCGGAGGTGATGATTGTATAGGGAAGGGATGAACCCGAAGGGTGATAAAGTCCCGTGCGATTTTGAGACGCTTTACTACCACGTCAAGCAGGAGCTTCTTGAGATTTTCAAGCACGCGGACAGACCCATCCCCCGTGTGAAGATAAAAGACCTGAAGTCTTCTCAGATATGCGGACTTGTTCACCTCGCGAAGATTCTCCTATACCTTGAGAACCTCGGGGTCGTGAGCGTCGTGAACAAGGAGTATTACTACCAAGAGTGGGAGATAGATATACAGCCCCAAGTCCTTGACGTTTTATTTGAGCAGATATGAAGAGGTTTTACTTGATTCGGCACGCTCAGAGCGAGTTCAACGAGAAGGGTATATTTCAGGGGAGGCTTGACAGCGACCTTACCCCCCTCGGTTTTGTTCAGGCTCGCCTCTTGGCGGGACGTTTCAAGAAGGAAAAACCCGAGCTCATCATAACCTCCCCCCAAAGGAGGGCATACAAGACCGCCCTTACGCTCTCGGACGTTTTGGGCGTTTCTTTGGTCGTTGATGAGCGCCTGAGGGAGATGTCATTCGGTGTCCTTGAGGGAAATCACTTCTGGACGATGTTTGAGGAAAACAAGGAGATGATTCTCAACTGGTTAAAAGACCCGGTAAAGCACCCTCTCCCGACGCAGGAGGATATGGGTGAGTTTGAGAAAAGGATAAGCTCACTCCTTGAAGACCTAAAGCGCAGGAAGGAAAAAAGGGTTGCGCTCGTGGGGCACGGGGGGACGCTTCACGCGCTCGTTTGCCTCGCTCTCGGTATAGGACTTGATAAGATGTGGCACATACACATGGACAACACGGGCGTTTCGGTTCTTGACTGGGACGGGGAGAGGTTTTACCTCGGGGTTTTGAACGATACGTGCCATCTCAATTGTTTGAAGTAGAGGGCTTAAGGGCGGGAAGAACGTTGTTCTTTATCCAGCGTCCGTCCCACCACTCTATGGGGTTCACGGGGTAGCCGTGGACGGTCATACCGTAGTGAAGGTGGTCACCGAACGCAAATCCCGTGGTGTCGGTTATCCCTATAACTTGTCCCTTCTTCACGAGGTCTCCCTTCTTTACTTTGAACTCCGCGAGATGTGAGTATATGCTCATCAGCCCGTATCCGTGGTCAACGATTACGGTGTTTCCGTATATGCCTATAAAGCCGGTGAAGACGACCTTTCCGTCGTTTGACGCCTCAACGGGAGCGTTCTTAACCGACGCGAGGTCGTATCCCCAGTGATAGCTTTCGCTTATCTTCCTTCCCCCGTATGTGTATACGCGCTTCTCGCCAAAGACGGAGACCACCTTACTCCTCTTTAGCTGGGAAAAGCGCCCGCTCCAGTAGAGCGTTTCCTCGGAATTCCTCGTTATGCTCTCTATCTGCTCCTCGTTTTCCCTCCTCATCTCCTCGTTTACGCGCTTAAAGGCGCTGATAAAGTTCTCCTCGCTGACTTCCTCTCCCAGAAGCGTTGAGAGCTTGGGTATGAGACTCTTTTCCCTGCCCTTTAGCTCTATCCTGTAGGCGGGGTAGCGCTTCCTTTTCAGTCGGGAAGGAAGCGGGACGTTCGTTGTATTTCCCGCCTTGTCAACCGCTATTATCTGTATCGTATCCTTTGGGGTAAAGTCAACGGGAAGGGCGAAGAGGGCAAAGTATGCGTTTTGTCCCGACCTGTAGAAGGGAAACTCGCGCTCCCTTACCTTCAGCTTTAGGCTCGCGTCTTCGCTCAAGCTCACGCGAACCGCACCGCTTCCCCCGTTCATAACCGCGTAGGGAGCGAAGATGATGTTTACGGTTGGCGGGGTGTAGTCTATGAGCGCGGGTATGCGGTAAGTATCCTTAAGAAAGCGGAACCTCCTCAGTTCTACGAGAACCTCCCCCTTTCCTTCCTTTAGACCGAGCTTTTTTGGTTCTATTGTGAGCTTTACCTCCCTCCGGGGTTTTCCCTCAAAGATTAAGAATTCCTTACCTTCTTGGAGGACTTTTACGCTCATTGAGCTTACCTTGTCGTGGTTCTCAACGCGAAGGATTACCTCCTTCTTTCGGGGAAGGGTTTTCAGTTGCTCGTAGTTGTGAAGTTTGGGCTTTGTTATGAGGAAAACGTAGGTCAGGAATACGAGAGCTACACCGCCGATAAGACCGCCTAGTATAACTTTTTTCATAATAAATAAAGTTTAACGACCCTTCGGGTGAAGATAAAAAGACTTACTCGTCCTTAAAGAGCTTTCTTACGCAGTTTGCGCATATGTTCACACCGCGCAGAACCTGAAGCGCGTGAGCCACCGCAACCGCCTCACACTCAAGCAAAGCGGTCAAGGGCTTTGTAAGTTCTTCCATGGGATACTGTAGCTTCAGCTCACCGCAAGCGGACGGGTCTATAAGCTTGCAAAGCGCTTGCCCGTCGTCCCCGAGTATGTGCACCTCTCCCGTCCTCTTATACACACAGAAAGTAAATCCCATTACCCACCTCCTTATCTCTATTCTACGCGGAAAAGG
>JAADEK010000117.1 GCA_013153455.1 Aquificota bacterium | reverse complement strand
ACTCCCTCAGCTTTTCCCTCTTTTTCTCTTCAACGAGCGCGCGAACTATCTCTTCCCTCACCTCCTCAAGGGGTTTTATCCCGCTCGGGACCTTGTAAAGGTAAAGGATATAGTATTCCTCTCCCTCCTTCAGAACCTTCAGCCTTTCCTCATCGCTCAGGTTCTCAAGCTCGTGCAAAACCGACGCGGGAAGCTCAAGCTCGTCCGCCCGCCTGTAGCCCTCAGGAAGTTCCCCGCCCTTTATCCTCTCGTAATACTCCTTTACCCTTTCTTTGTCCTTCAGAACCCAAACGTATCGGACGCTCCTTTGCCTTTCCCTAAATCTCTCCTTGTTTTCCTCGTAATACTTCCTTATCTCCTCTTCAGAAGGGTTGTAGCTCAACGGGACGAGTTCGGGCTTCAGAAGGTAAAGCTTCCCGCTCAGACGCGTAAGCTCAAAAGCCCTCTGGAGCTGTGCCTCGTCGGAGAGGACGTATACACCCGCCTCAAGGAAGCGGGAAACCCGCCGAGCCATCAAGATTTCCCTCACAATATCCTCATACTCCTTGGGCGAAAAGCCCCAGCGCTCAAGGACTTCCCTGTAGCGTTTGGGTGAAAACTCCCCGTTTTCCTTAAAAACGTCCACACCCTTTATAGCTTCAAGAACCTCCTCGTCCGATACGAGCCACCCCATCTCCTCCGCCTTTTTCGCTAAAACCTTTCTCGTTATCAGAGAACTCAGGACGAGCCTCTTTACCGCCTCCCTCATACCCGGGTTGTTCAGAAGCTCAGAATACCTTGAAAGCTCAAATCTGAACTCCCTTATATCAACGCAGTCTCCTTTTACAACCGCTACGCACGAGCTACCCGTGAGCATCTGCCTGAGGTCAGAGACCGAAAACATCCAAAAAACAAACGAAAGGGACGCAACCGCTATAAAGGCTATCGCGAGGCGTCTGTGCCTTTGTATGAAACCGAACATGAGAAAGATTTTAAGTGATTTTCGTAAATGAAGCCTTCCGCTCGGCAGGGATTTTGGTGGCGGCGGGCGGACTCGAACCGCCGACCTGGGACTTATGAGATCCCCGCTCTAGCCGGCTGAGCTACGCCGCCTCAGATTTTATATTATACTTAAACTCGGGCGGATTGCCAAGCTCCTTGGTAGCGAGAACCTCCTCAAGATACTCCCTTATCTCACCGAGGTTTATACCCCTGAACGTGTCGGAACACTCCGCCATATCAAGGAGAGCCTTCTTCAGAACCTCAAGCGCGCTCTCCCTTTGCCCTTCCTTCAACTTGTGAAGGGCAAGCGACGCGCGGATGAGCGCTCTGTAGCAACGCTTCGTCTCCTCGTTCTTGAAAAGCGCCCAGACCTCCTCAAGGAGCTCGTGCGCGCGCCAAAAGTCCTCCGCGTTCCAAGCGTCCGCAACGCGCGCCAAAAGTTCCCTCTCCCTGCTCATCCCCAAAAGCCTCTTTACGTGATTTATCTTCACAGGCTCCTCCTCAAGGAGTGCGTAAAGGGAAGCAAAGAGCTTCCTGAGGTCCGCTCCTTTTAGGGGCTTTATCACCTCAAGGTAGTTCCCTTCGTCTATACCGAGTTTGCCCGCGAGCTCCTCCGTGAGCGGTAAAAACTCCTCGTTGAAAAAGAGGTTTGCTACGTGAGTAGCGCTAAAAAAGTCCGTGTTCTGTAGCAAGCACTCAAAGAAGTCCCTTCCCTCAAGCCCGCGCGTGCACATCTCGCACGCGTCAAGCCCGCTTATGTAGCGCTTTAGCTCCTCGGGCTTGTTCGTGCTGTCTTTGAGCTTCCTTCCTATCGTCCTGTAGAGGTTTACGAGCGGAACTATACCCACCGCTTTCCCGAGCCCGCTCACCCCTTCCTTCTCTATCTCGTTGAGAAATCTCGCGTAAACTTGAACGAGGTTAGGGTCCCCGACCCAAAGGTGAAGGTTTTCCTTCACCTTCTTGAGGAGTCCCTTGTTTATACTCTTTCCCCTTTGGTAGGACGCGAGGAGGTTGCCCGCTAGCTTGTAGTAGTGTTTCCTCTTTTCAAACTCAAAAAAGTAATCCGCCATACAACCGATAAATTTCTCATTCAAGTGTTTCAACATCGTCCTCTCCTAAATACTCTCCGCTCCTTACCTCTATCATCTCAAGGGGTATCTTCCCGACATTTACTATTTTATAGGGTGTTGACTTGGGTATGAAGAAGCTCTCGTTTTCGTGGTAAAACTTCTCGCCGTCGTTGACGCGAACCTTCGCGGTTCCCCGAAGGACGATGAAGTGAACCGTCCTGTGGTGGTGCATCCTGAGGGGTATCTCTTTCCCGCGTTTTACGACAACCTTCCTTATCTTGTAGCGTTCCCCGTCGTCAAGCTTCGTCACACTCCCGAAGGGTGTGAAAGAGGTTATGTGCTCTATAGCTCTGGGGTCTTTCTTCTTCTCAAGGAGTTTCACAACGTCCCTCACCCTCTGGGCGTCTTGTTTCCTTATTACGAGCGTCGCGTCCTCCGTGCTTATGACCGCAAAATCCTCAAGACCGACGCATGCTATGAGGTTCTTCCCCTGAGAGAGTAAAAGTGAGCCTTCAACGTCAATGGGCTCAACGTCCCCTATTACAACGTTCCCCTTTTCGTCCTTTGGAAGGTTGTCGTATACCGCTTTCCAAGAGCCGACATCGCTCCAGCCCGCGGACATCTCAACGACCGCGAGTTTCTTCGTTTTTTCAAGTATCGCGTAATCAAAGGATATGTTCGGAAAACCGCCGAAGGCGGTAATAAAACTTTCCATCTTTAAAGAGAGGTCAACCTCGGGAAGTAGCTCCTCGTAGTCCTTTACTATCCTCTCAAGTGTAAAGAGGAATATACCGCAGTTCCAAAGGTGGTTCCCGCCCTCGGTGTATGCCCTCGCGCGCTCTCGGTCGGGTTTTTCCTCAAATCGCTCAACCTCGTAAACGCCTTTCCCTATCGGTTTTCCGAGCTTTATGTATCCGTATCCCGTTTCCGGATACGTCGGTCTTTCGCCGAAAAGGACTATGTATCCCTTCTTTGCTACCTTCTCTCCCCTCTTTACCGCGTCAACGAACGCGTCCGTGTTCTTTATAAGGTGGTCGGACGGGAGGACGAGAACGGTCTCCGTGGGGGGCGTTTCAAGTGCGAGGAGTTTCTTCACGCCGAGGGCTATAGCGGGAGCGGTGTTCCTTCCCTCGGGCTCCGTTATTATGTTGACGTTTGAAAGACCGAGCTCCTCAAGCTCACTCCTTATTAGCCACTCGTAACGCTCCCCCGTCACAACGAAGACCGAAGACTCGTCGGTGAGCCTGAGCGCTCTGAGAACGGTCTCCTGAAAGAGGGAGCGCTTTGAAAAGAGTCTTATGAATTGCTTGGGAAAGTTCTCACGGGAGAGGGGCCACAGGCGCGTTCCCTTCCCCCCGCTCAAGACGAGAACCTTCAT
>JAADEK010000001.1 GCA_013153455.1 Aquificota bacterium | reverse complement strand
TCCTCCAACAAGTCAATGATAGGGCACCTTCTGGGTGCCGCTGCTGCGGTTGAGGCGGTTGCGACCGTAAAGACGGTGGAAACCGACACAATACCCCCGACGATAAACCTTGAAAACCCGGACCCCGAGTGTGACCTTGATTACGTCCCGAACAAAGCGATAAAGCACCCGGTTCGCGTCGCGCTTTCAAACGCTTTCGGCTTTGGGGGAACGAACGCAACGCTCGTTTTCAAAAAACCCGAGGAATGAGGGTAATCCTCGCTTCCTCCTCACCGAGGCGCGTCCAGATACTCAGGAACCTCGGGCTAAAGTTTGAGACCATACCCGCTAAGATAGAGGAGAGAAAAGTAGAGGGTAAGCCCGTCCTCACCGCGAGGAAGCTCGCGCGGGAAAAAGCGCTTTCCGTTTGGAGGGAAAACAAGGACGCGCTCGTCATAGGCGCGGATACGCTCGTCTTTCTCGGAAACGAAATCATAGGCAAACCCAAGGACGCAGAGGAAGCTATAGAGATACTGAGGAAACTCTCGGGAAGGTGGCACTCCGTCGTCACGGGTGTAGCCCTTGTTTCACCGAACGCGCGCCTCGTCTTTCACGACATTGCGCGCGTAAAGTTCAGAAACCTCAGCGACGAGGAGATATGGGCTTACGTTGAGAGCGGTGAACCGCTTGATAAGGCGGGAGCCTACGGAGTTCAAGGCTTCGGCTCTACGCTCGTTGAGAGGATTCACGGAAATTTCTACACGGTTATGGGTCTTCCGGTTGTGAAGCTATACGAGAATCTCAAAAGGCTCGGGGTTCTTCACCGCTGACCGTAATGTTTCTTTATCTCTTCCTCAAAGCGCTTGGCAAAACGCTTGTAAACCCAGTTTGATATAAATACGATGAGAACCAAAAGGGGAAAGCCCACGATAAGGGCTATGATTATCATAATTATCTCCATACCTAGGAAGGTGAGGAGCTTCTTTATCAGCTCCAGAGTATCCATAGGATTATTTTAATCGCCGAGCTGTTGGGCTGTCGTTGAGTCCCATCTGGCAACATGGCTCTTTAGCCAAGGAACCATCTCCTCCTTCAGGAAGCGAACGACCTCCTCCGTGTTCTTGTTTTTCTTCCAAGCGTCGTATACCTCCTTAAAGCGTTGGCGCATCTGGTCGTGCTCCGCTTTGTGCATCGGGTATGCGAAGAACTCAAACTCACGCATGAGCTCCTCTTCGGTCGTGAAGTGGTCTTCAAGGTCAACGAGAAGCTCGTCCATAAGCTCGTCGCACTTCTTGAGGTCTTTCTTCAGGAGAGCTTCGTAAAGCTCGTTAAGAAGCCTTATCTCCTCCTCGTGAACCGCGTCCATGAGAAGGTTTCCCACCTTCTGAACGTCCCCCGGCTTTATGAGCATACGTTTAATGTAAGTGAGAATTTACACACGGTCAAGGAAAAAGATAAAAAGGGAGGACGCTCAAAGGAAGCGCCTCACACCGAGAGCGAGTAAAACGAGGAGAACGTAGAGATAAGAAACTGATGCGGAATTACAACCCCCTCCGTCCCCCGTCCCCGAACTTACGTATGTTTGAGTTTCAAGCGCATACAGCTCGTAAACGGGAAGACTTAGCTCCTTGACCTTGTTCATATCTACAAAACCCGTATCGTCAAGCGGGAGTATACCCGTAGCCCCGGTTTTGTGATAGTAAACACCGAGCTTTGCGATTATACTTCCTTCGTAGTTTTGGGGCAGGTTGAAGTAAACGGTGTAGTATTCTACTTCGTTAGGCACAAGGCGGTTGTCTCTTGAGGTGTCCGCGGCAAAACCGGGGGCGAGACTCGCGGTTTTTGTGTTTATCAACTCCCTGCCGTAGACCCTTGTAAAGCTGTATAATTCACCGTCGCACTTGTCAACTATGAGCTTGCTACCCGTTTGCGTCTGCGGGTCGTAATCAATCCACTGGGAACATACCTCCCCGTTTATGTCTTCAATCTTTCCCAAAAAGGTTACGGGCTCATTCCTTTTCTTAATCTCAACCCTTATAGGCTGTGCGAATGAGGGACTATCGTATGTGTATACTACGTCCTCAAATTTTGTGATTCCGTAAGCTTCCGAAAGGGGAAGGGGATTACCGTTTTGGTCAAATACCCGCAATATCGTAAAGACTCTCCTCATCGGGTGGGCTCCGGGGAACATGTGGGCGGTCTTATTCTTTACGTAATACTCAACCTTTACCTTCGTTCCCTCAACGGAGAGGCTTGTTATCTTTACCTCAACACCAGACCTTACCTTATCGGGCGATGATGCTCCCTCAAATCTGTGGCTTGAAAATATTCCCCTTACCATAAAGTCCCTTATACCTTCGGTGGGGATTTGTGAAAGTTCCCAGCTTACACCCCTTTGTTTCCATTTGTTTATCAGTATCCCTGTTCTGTATTCCATGTGGCACGTTGTGCACTTTGGTGTATGCTCCGTCGGGTAGGGGGATGGGTCTATGGCGTTCAGGGTGGTGCAGAGTTCCATAAACAAGCCTTTCACGTTTGCCGGGTTTGAGTCTATCCTTTTTGCTGACCTTTGGTGACACGAAAGGCATAAAGTCTTTGAAAAGGTGTTAAAGTGGTTATCGGGGACGTTGAAGTTGGCGCTTTGAGCTATCTGTCTTCTGTCGGTTTGGTCGTCGTCCGCGACGTTGTCAAGCGCGGTAACACCGAAAGGACCATAGTAAGGTCCTCCCGCGTAGAAGGTCCCTCCCTCCCCGTCTATGGGTATCGGTTTTATTCTGAACCTTCCGTCCTTTGTCTTTTGGGAATTTCTCGTATCCGCGTAGTCGGAGTAAAATTCGGGTCCGACTATAGAAAAGTAGGCGTTTCTCTCCTTTTCGTCGTCAAAGTGTAGTGTGTAGCCCGCGGGGTAGAGTATGGGTCCAATAGGACCTATCTTTATGGGGTTTGACAGCGTGTATGTGTCCCCGGGGTGAGACATCTTTATCTCCTCAACGCTGTGGCAAAGCGCGCAGTTTATACCTTCCCTGTTGTTCTCGTGCCCGATGTGGTAAACAATCTCGTAGGTCTTTCCGGAGAGTTTGTTCGTGGCGTAAAGAATCGTCTCAAGTGCGGGGTCAAAGGAGCTGAAGGTATTTCTCTCTTCACCCGCGGACTCAACCTCCCTTATCTCAAGCTTAAAGTCCTGAGAGTAGAGCGCACCCGGTGCATGACAACCCAAGCATATCTTACCCACGTTCTTGAACGTATCGGTTGTAAAGGTTCCGGTCTCTCCTTGCAGACCTAACTTCTCGGAGACGAGATACTTCAGAAAAGATTGGTAGAGTTTTTGAAATATCGGGTCTTTCCACGAGTTTGCGTGCATAGAATTCTTCCACGTTTCGTGTAAATCGTAATGGCAGTGCATACAATACTTATTCGCGCTTTCAAAAAGGGTATTCCCGTAGCCGGTTTTCGCCTTAGGGGGCGTATAATCCGCTTTTACCTCCGGCGGAACCGCGGAAAAAGCAAAGGCGGGAAAGATAAAAAGGAGTATACTCCGGGATTTCATTTCTTTACCTCCGGACCCATTTTGGGTTTAAATTTGTTTAATTACCGGAGGTATTCCATAAAAATTTTTAATAAATTTGATAAAAAAGCGGGAATTAGAATATTCAGATAAACTTATTTACTCCTTCTTCGGTTTGAGTTGGGGAAAGAGTATAACGTCCCTGATGGTGTCAGTGTTTGCGAGTATCATAACGAGCCTGTCTATGCCTATGCCTTCGCCCGCGGTCGGGGGCATACCGTATGAGAGCGCCCTTATGAAGTCTTCGTCCATCTCCATAGCCTCATCGTCTCCCGCTTGCTTTTCTTTTAGTTGTTGGAGGAACCTCTCCCTTTGGTCTATGGGGTCGTTGAGCTCGGTGTATGCGTTTGCGACCTCCTGCTGTGCTACGAAAAGCTCAAAGCGCTCAACGAGCTCCTCGTCTTCCCTGTGGGTCTTCGCGAGCGGGGAAAGGAGTTTTGGAAAGTCTATGACGAACGTGGGCTGAACGAGCTCTTCTTCCGCGAGCTTCTCAAAGACCTTGTCAAGTAGCTTTGCGTGCGTCAGCTTCTCCGCGTCCGGTATCTCAAGCTCCTTCGCAAGTCTTCTTAAGCCCTCAAGGTCCCTGAGGAAGAAGTCCTTATCCTTACCCGTTTTTTCCTTCAGAAGGTCAAAGTAGCGGACCTTCCTGAAGGGGGGCGTGAAATCAAGCTCCCACTCCCCGTATCTCACCTTAAGAGTTCCGAGCGTCTTTTCAAGGAGGTAAACGAACATATCCTCGGTGAACTTCATAAGGTCGTGGTAATCCCAATACGAGGCGTAAAACTCAACCATCGTAAACTCGGGGTTGTGCGTGCGGTCTACGCTCTCGTTTCGGAAGTTCTTTCCTATCTCGTAAACGCGCGGAAACCCGCCCACTATCAGGCGTTTGAGGTATAGCTCGGGAGCTATCCTCAGGTATAGCTCCGTCTCTAAAAAGTTGTGGTATGTTTTGAAGGGTCGGGCGTTCGCTCCGCTCGCTATAGGCTGTAAGATTGGCGTTTCAACCTCTATAAAGCCGTGCATCTCAAAGAACTTCCTCATCTCGGATATGAGTTTCGTCCTCAGGAGAAAGATTTGTCTCGTCTTTGGGTTTGCTATGAGGTCAAGGTAGCGCTGGCGGTAACGAACCTCGGTGTCCCTCAGTCCGTGCCACTTTTCGGGAAGGGGGAGGAGTGATTTTGATAAAAGCTCAAAGTCCTCAACCTCAACCGTAAGCTCACCCGTTTTGGTTCTAAAAAGCTTTCCCCTCACCCCGATGATATCACCCACGTCTATGTAATCGTTGAAGAACTTCAGCTTCTCATCACCGAGAAGGTCTTTCCTGAGGTATACCTGAATTTTGCCCGTCAAGTCTTGTATATGACCGAATATAGCCTTTCCCATACTCCTCATGGAAACAAGCCTTCCCGCGACGGAGATGGGTCTGTAGTTTGGGTCGTAATCAAATTGCTCCTTTACCTTCTTTACCTCCTGACCCTCCTCGTTTGTCAACTTTGCATCAACGACGCTCAGCTTCCCCTCCACCCTCTTGAGGAAACCCTCAAATGTATACCTTTCCTTAGGCTTCAGATTCTCTTCCTTTGTGTAGACGAGTATCTCAACACCGTCCTCGTCCGCGAGACGAACGACGTATCCGTCTTCCGTCCTTGATACCCTCTTCGCAATCCCTGAAACCCTCACCTTGTAGTTTTCGGGAGGTTCCTCCTCGTACTGTTTTCGTATATTACCTATAAAGTCCGAGACCTCAAATCTGTAGGGGTAGGGGTTTATCCCTTTCTCCTTCAGCTCCTTGAGCTTTTTGAGCCTTACTTCTTCCATAAGGGAAATATTATATGAAGAATGAGCTACCCATACAGAGACCTCCAAGAGTTTATCAAAGACCTTGAGAGAAGCGACGAGCTCGTTCGCATAAAAGAACCCCTCTCTCCCATACTTGAGATAACCGAGGTTACTGACCGCGTTTGTAAGATGCCCCGCGGAGGTAAAGCCCTCTTTTTTGAAAAACCGAAGGGCTACGACATACCCGTTGTGACGAACCTCTACGGTTCTGAGTCCAGAATTAAGAAAGCCCTCGGGTATGAAAACCCCGAAGAGATAGGTTGGAAACTCTACAGGATACTGAAACCCGAAATCCCGAAGACCTTCTTGGAGAAGTTAAAAAAGCTCCCCGAGCTAAAAAAACTAAACGACGCCATCCCGAAGCTCGTAAAAAAAGCAAAGGTTCACGAAGAGAAGATACTTACAAATATAGACCTCAACGAGCTCCCGATACTGAAGTGCTGGCCCAAGGACGGGGGCAGATTTATCACCTTCGGTCAAGTGATAACAAAAGACCCCGAATCGGGTATAAGAAACGTAGGACTCTACAGACTTCAAGTCCTTGACAAGGACAAGCTCGCCCTCCACTGGCAGATACACAAGGACGGAAACCACCACTACTGGAAAGCGAAGAAACTCGGGAAAATACTCCACGTCGCAATCGCGATAGGAGGGGAACCTCCCCTCCCTTACGTCGCGTCCGCCCCCCTTCCCCCCGAGGTTGACGAATACCTCTTCGCGGGCATCATAATGGAAAGACCCGTTGAACTCGTAAAGGGCATAACGGTTGACTTAGAATACCCCGCAAACGCGGAGATAGTAATAGAGGGCTACGTAGACCCGGAAGAACCGCTCGTTGACGAGGGACCCTTCGGGGACCACACGGGCTTTTACACACCCGTGGACAAATACCCCCAAATGCACGTCACCGCCATAGTAATGAGGAAAGACCCCGTATACCTCGCAACAATAGTCGGGAAACCGCCTCAAGAAGACAAATACCTCGGTTGGGCTACGGAGAGGATATTCCTACCCCTGATAAAGTTTAACCTTCCGGAAGTGGTGGACTACCACCTCCCGGCGGAGGGCTGTTTTCATAACTTCTGTTTCGTATCCATAAAGAAACGATACCCCGGGCACGCCTTTAAGGTAGCCTACGCACTTTTAGGACTCGGTCTTTTGTCGCTTGAGAAGCACATCGTCGTCTTTGACGAATGGGTAAACGTTCAAGACATAGGAGAGGTTCTATGGGCTTGGGGCAACAACGTAGACCCAAACAGGGACGTCCTCATACTGAAAGGACCCATAGACGTCCTTGACCACGCGACGAACGAAGTCGGCTTCGGTGGTAAAATGATTATTGACGCGACGACGAAGCTAAGGCAGGAGGGCTACACAAGGGAGTGGCCCGAAGTTATTGAGATGTCCCCCGAGGTAAAGAAACGGATAGACGAGATATGGGACAGGCTGGGAATAGGGTGAGCTACGAGTATCGCTCAATCAAGCAAATACCCCGCGAACTCAGACCGCGGGAAAAACTCCTAAAGCACGGCGCCCAGACGCTCTCGGACGAAGAACTCCTCGCGGTGGTGCTCGGCTCAGGAACGAGGGGGACCGACGTTTTGAAACTCTCAAAGGAGCTTATCAGCATGGGCTGGGACAAACTTGAAAAACTAAAAGTAGAAGAACTCCTTAAGGTAAAGGGGCTGGGACTCGTGAAGGCGCTCCAGATAAAAGCCCTCCTTGAACTCTCAAGACGCATAAACAGGGCAAAACGCGGAACCTTCATAAGGAACCCCAAAGAAGCCCTTGATTTCCTCATTGACAAGTTCAACGAAAGAAAGGAAAGCCTTATCGCCCTCTACCTTGACCTGAGCAACCGCCTGCTTGATTACGAAACCGTCGCGGTCGGGAACGTAAACACCGTCTTCGCAAAACCGAAAGACATACTCTTCAAAGCGGTAAAACTCTCCGCAAACGGCATAATCGTCGCCCACAACCACCCCCAAGGTGACGCAAAACCCTCCGAAGAAGACCTAAACTTCACCCAGCGCCTAAAGAAAGCCTGCGAACTTTTAGGCTTTGAACTACTTGACCACATCATCGTCGCTCCCGGCAACTACTTCTCCTTCAGGGAGGAGGGGCTACTTTGAGGCTCTTGCTCCTTTTCCTGCTTTCTTTCATTTTTAGTTTTTCAGAAACCCTCCGGGTTGCGTGCGCGTCAAGCTTTCGTTTCGCCTTTGAGGAGATAAAGAAAGCCTTTGAGCGCACCCACGGAACAAAACTCCTCATAACATACGGGGCGTCAGGACACTTTTACATACAGATAAAGAACGGAGCACCGTATGACGTATTCATCTCTGCAAACGAACTATACCCCAAAAAACTCATAGAAGAAGGGAAAGCTGTAAAAGACTCATACACCGTCTTCTCAAAAGGTATACTCACGCTCTTTACGCTCAAAAACCTTGACCTCTCGGACTACAACGTCCTCGCAAGCAAAGACGTCGGGAAGATAGCGATAGCAAACCCGAAGCACGCCCCATACGGGAAAGCAGCGCTCGCCTTCTTAAAAAACACGGGTCTTTACGATAAGGTAAAGGAGAAGCTCGTCTACGGCTCAAACGTCTCACAAGCCTTTCAATACGTCGTCACGGGCGGAGCGGACGTCGGGCTCGTAGCCCTTTCACTGGTTTTGCCCTTCGGAAAGGGAAGATACAGGATAATTGAGCAAGAGCTTTACCCCGAAATCAGGAACGTAGCGGTTCTAACCCTCAGGGCAAAGGAAAAACAAAAAGCTTGGGACTTTGTTCGCTTCCTTCTGAGCGACGAAGCCAAAAAAATCCTTAAAAGATACGGCTTTGCACTTCCCGAAGATTTAAAATAATAAACCCTTATGGGTAAGGTAAGGACGAGGTTTGCCCCAAGCCCCACGGGATGGCTACACCTCGGGAACGCGAGAACCGCTATATTCAGTTACCTATTTGCCCGCCACCACGGGGGAGACTTCATCCTCCGCATAGAAGATACGGACAAAGAGCGCTCAAAAAAAGAGTATGAGGAGTCCCTTATAGAAGACCTCGCGTGGCTCGGGATAGAGTGGGACGAGTTTTACCGCCAATCCGAGCGCTTTGACCTATACTCCGAGTATGCCCAAAAACTCCTAAAGAGCGGTCACGCTTACCCCTGCTTCTGCACACCCGAAGAGATAGAAAAAGAAAGAGAAGAAGCGAGAAAGAAAGGAGTCCCCTACAGATACTCCGGGAGGTGCAGACACCTAAGCCCCGATGAGGTTGAAAAGCTAAAGAAGGAAGGAAAACCCTTCGCCATAAGGTTCAAAGTCCCCCAAAACAGAACCGTAGTCTTTGAAGACCTCGTAAAGGGACACATAGCCATAAACACCGACGACTTTGGGGACTTTGTGATAGTAAGGAGCGACGGCTCCCCCACTTACAACTTTGTCGTCGTCGTTGACGACGCCCTCATGGGCATCACACACGTAATCAGGGGGGAAGACCACATACCGAACACCCCCAAGCAGATACTCGTATACGAAGCCCTCGGGTTTGAAGTTCCGAAGTTCGCTCACCTACCGGTTATACTCGGGGAAGACAGGAGCAAACTCTCAAAGCGCCACGGCGCGGTTTCCGTAAGGGCATACCGTGAGGAGGGATACATGCCCGAAGCCCTCTTTAACTACCTGTGCCTCTTGGGCTGGTCTCCCCCTGAGGAAGGAAGGGAGATATTCTCAAAGGAAGAGCTTATAAAGCTCTTTGAACTGAAGGACGTAAACGACTCGCCCGCGGTTTTCAACAAGGAAAAGCTGAGGTGGATGAACAGCGTATACATACGGGAAATCATACCCCTTGATACACTCCTTGAGAGGGCGATTCCCTTCCTTGAGAGGGCGGGCTACGACGTTTCGGACAAAGAGTATGTGAAGAAAGTCCTTGAGCACACACGTGACTCCTTTGACACACTCTCGGAGATGACCGAGCGCCTGAGACCCTTCTTCGTTGACGAGTTTGAGATAGAGCCCGAGCTTTGGGCTTTTCTTGACGACGAGAAGGCTATAGAAGTCCTTGAGCTGTTTTTGAAGAAGATAGACGAGAAAAAGCCGAGCACACCGGAGGAGGTCAAGAAGCTCGCGAAGGAGATACAAAAGACCCTCCGCGTAAAGCCCCCCAAGATATGGAAACCCCTCAGGATAGCCCTCACGGGCGAGACGGAGGGCGTCGGGATAGACATACTCATAGCCCTCCTTCCCGAAGAGAAGATAAGAAAACGTATAAAGAGGGTTCTTGAGAAGCTCGTATGATACAGCTACGCTTCAGGAAAAGCTTTCCCAACATAACGATAGAGGGGGAGTTTGAGTTCATAAAGGGGTTCAACGTTATCCTCGGACCCTCAGGGTGCGGTAAGACGACTACCTTGAGGGTGATGTGCGGGCTTGAAAAACCCGATTGGGGCTTTATGAGGTGCTGTGATGAGGTCTTTATGGACACAGAAAGAAACGTCTTTTTACCCCCTCAAAGGAGGAGGCTCGGGGTCGTATTTCAGCAACACAACCTCTTTCCCCACATGACCGTGAGGCGGAACATAGAGTTCGCACTGAAGAAAGCGAAAAACCCGCCTTTCGGTGTTGATGAACTCCTTGAGCGTTTCGGGCTTTCCGGTCTCGGGGATAAGTTTCCCGACGAGCTTTCGGGTGGACAGCGCCAGAGGGTTGCTATAGCGCGCGCCCTTGCCTACAACCCCCGGGCTATACTGATGGATGAGCCTTTCTCCTCGCTTGACTTCAAGACAAAGGTTGAGGTAATGGACTTCGTAAAAAGTGTCCGCTTTGACAGACCCCTCGTGATAATAACGCACGACCCCTTTGAAGCCCTGTATCTCGGGGAGAGGTTCTTCCTCATGGACAAAGGCAAGAAGATAGCGGAGGGCGGGAGGGAAATCGTTGAGAGATACATAGACCTCAAGAGGATACTCGGGGTATTTACTCAGAGCCTGTAGTAGACGAACCTACCGCAGGAGGGACACTGCTCTATGCTTTCCTCCTTTACCATCTTAGAGAGCAAAACGCTCGGTATCTTTATACCGCAACCCGAACAAGCCTCGTCCTCAAGCGGAACGACCACAAGACCCTCAAAGTGCTCCTTGTTCTCCTCGTAAAAGCGCCTCAGGTGCTCGGGAACCTCACCGACTACGTCTTTTCTCTTCTTTGCAAGCTCGTGGAGTTTTGCGTGGGCTACGCTCTCCTCTACTTCAAGCTCCTTTATCTCCTCCTCAAGCTCTTCTATGCGCCTCTGGAGCCTCGGTATCGTCTCGTCTATCTTCTGGGCGAGCTTCTCAAGCTCCTTCTCAACCTCATCAAGCTCGTATGACTTTTTTAGTATCTTGTCCTCAAGCTTAGCCTTTTCCCTGAGGAGAGCCCTGTATTCGGTGTCCCTCGTTGCGCTCATGAGCCTCTCTTCGGTTCTCTTCAGTTGCTCTTCCGCGCTTTGTATCTCCTCTTTGAGGGATTTTTTTAGCTCCTCAAGCTCTTGCTTTTTCTTGAGGAGGAGTTCCTTTTCCCTTCTCAGGGCAAAGAGCTCCTCTTTGAGCTTTTGAGCCTCTTCTTCTATCTTCTTTAGACGGTTCTTTATGCGCTCCGCTTCAAAGTCTATCTCCTGAATCTTGAGGAGGATTTTTGCCTCTTCCTTTGTCATTGGGAAGGTGGTGGGCGCGGGAGGACTCGAACCCCCAACCGGGCGGTTATGAGCCGCCCGCTCTGCCAATTGAGCTACGCGCCCGAGCCTAAATAATTATTATACTGCTCAGTTCGTCCGAAGGCAAGACCGCTTTGCCTTGTTCGGGAGGGCGTTGTGTAGGATAATTCTCTTATGCAAGTAAGGGTCGGGATAGTCGGTTGCGGGACCGTAGGAACCGCCACCGCTAAACTACTCCTCACAAACAGGGAGCTCATTAGGAAAAGGACCGGTATAGACTTCGTCCTTACGAAGGTTGCGGACCTAAACTGGGAAAAGGAGAGGGAGTTTGAGATACCACGCGAGCTGAGGACCACCGACTACAGGGAGGTTCTCTCGGAGTCGGATATCGTAGTTGAGCTCGTGGGAGGAAAGACGTTCGCGAAGGAGTTGATACTCTCCGCGCTTGAGGAGGGAAAGTGCGTCGTTACCGCTAACAAGCACCTCCTCGCGGAGGAAGGGAAGGAGATATTTGAGAAAGCAAAGGAAAAAAACGCCTTTATAGGTTTTGAGGCGTCCGTGGGAGGGGGTATACCCGTCATAAAGGCTCTGCGGGAGGGACTTGTCGGGAACAGGATAAAGAACATACTCGGTATACTGAACGGAACGACGAACTACATCCTCACGAGGATGTTTGAGGGAGGGCTCGGGCTTGAGGAAGCGCTCTCGGAAGCCCAGAGGCTCGGATACGCGGAGGCGGACCCATCGCTTGACATAGACGGGTGGGACGCTGCTCACAAGATAGCGATACTCGCGGAGCTCGCATACGGGAGCTACATAGACTTCGGGGATGTATACGTTGAGGGGATAAGGGGGGTTGATAAGCTTGACGTTGAGCTCGGAAAGGAGCTCGGATACACCTTAAAGCTCCTCGCCATAGCTAAGAGGGTTGACGACGAGATAGAGATAAGGGTTCACCCGACCTTCATACACACAGAGGAGGCTCTCGCGAAGGTCTCGGGCGTCTACAACGCGGTTATGATAGAGGGGGACTTTGTGGGAAAGACGATGTTCTACGGTAGGGGAGCGGGGGGACACCCGACCGCTTCCGCGGTTGTTTCAGATATCGTTGATGCGGGGAAGTTTTTACTCTGTGAAAAGAGGACACCCGTTTACGTAGATTGGGAAGGCAGGAAGCTCGGGGTGAGGAAGAACTTCTACTCGCGCTATTATCTCAGGTTCTCGGTTCCGGACAAGCCGGGGGTTTTGGCTTCGGTCGCTCGCGTCCTTGCGGAGCACAACATAAGCATAGCTTCGGTTCTCCAGAAGGAGATGGTTTGCAAGATAGCGGGGAGTGAAAACGAGCCCGTCGTTCCGCTCGTTATACTTACTCACAAGGCATACGAGCAAGATATCCAAAGCGCCCTTTCCCGCATAAGCGAGCTTCCGGTCGTTGTAGGAAAGCCCGTGCTCATCCGCGTAGAGGAGGAAGCCTACTAAAATATATCCTTATGAGTTTCCTCGTCTTTGTAAGTATGACACCCCTCGGTAAGGGAGAGAGCGTTAGTAAATACGTAGCCCGTGTGGTTGACATCGTTGACAAGTCAGGTCTTCCATACGTCCTTACCCCTATGGGGACGATTATAGAGGGTGAGGATTGGGACGAGGTTATGGAGGTTTTAAAGAAGGGCTTTGAAGCCCTGAAGGAGGACTGCAACCGCATATCAATAACGATGAAGATAGACTACAGGAAGGGAAAGAGCGGTCGGCTCACACAAAAGGTAAAATCCGTTCAGGAAAAGCTCGGAAGGGAGATAAAGACGCTCTCGGGCGAAGATAGATGAAAGACCTAATCCAGAAGGCTAACATACTCCAAGAAGCCCTCCCCTATATACGGGAATTTCACGGGAAGGTATTCGTCATAAAATACGGCGGTTCCGCCATGCACGACGAGGAGCTAAGGGAGAGCTTCGCAAAGGATGTGGTTCTCCTCAAATACGTAGGGATAAATCCCGTGATAGTTCACGGCGGGGGTCCCCAGATAAGTAAAGCGCTTGAGCTTTTCGGTATAAAACCCTCCTTTGTAGGGGGGATAAGGAAGACGGATGAGCTTACGATGCATGTCGTTGAGATGGTTCTCTCGGGTGATATCAACAAGGATATCGTCGCGCTCATAAACCGTTTTAGCGGTGAGAAGGTTTACGCGGTGGGTCTGTCTGGCAGGGACGGGAGGCTCCTGAAGGCGAGGAAGCTTGACAAGGAAAGGTATTTTTCCGAGATGGGTCTTCCCGTTCCGAGAGAGGATATAGGCTTTGTAGGTGAGATAACGGACGTAAACGAGGAGCTTATCTTTACCCTCCTTGAGCACAACTTTATACCCGTAATAGCCCCGATAGGGGTGGGGGACGAGGGCGAGGCTTACAACATAAACGCGGATATAGCAGCTTCGGAGATAGCTTCCGAGCTTCGGGCGGAAAAGCTCATATACCTCACCGATACCCAAGGGGTGAAGGACGAAAAGGGTAATCTTATACCGACGCTGAAAAAGAGCGAAGCGGAGAGGCTCATAAGGGAGGGTGTGATAAGGGAGGGTATGATACCGAAGGTGAGGTCCGCGCTTCGCGCGCTTGACAGGGGTGTTAAGAAGGTTCACATAATAGACGGGAGGATAAGGCATTCAATCCTGCTTGAGGTTTTTACGAAAGAGGGGATAGGGACGGAGGTGGTTATTTGAGTAAACAATCACTTATTATTAAAGTATGGGTGTGATAAAGCGTCTTGAGGAAAGGTTCGGGGAAAAGCCCGTGAGCGAGGTCGTTTACGAGGATGAAAACGCGAAGGTCGTCAGGTTCTACCTGAAGGCTGGGCAGGAGATAAAGCCCCACAGCTCACCCTCAAGTGTTTACATAACAGTCCTAAAGGGCAGGCTCAATTTCTTCCTCGGGAAGGAGAACGAAGAGAGGGAAGTGGGTGCGGGGGATACGGTCTTTTACGAGCCGGGTGAGCTACACGGTTTTAGGGCTCTTGAGGACTCCGTGGTTGAGGCTGTGATAACACCCAAACCCGCGCAGAGGGTGAAGCTATAAAATTCTCTTATACCCTCATTAAATAAGTAAATGTTGATTTACCCTGAGCCTGCTCATAAAATAAAAAGGAAATGGGCGCTCAAGAGAAGGACCTCGGAACCGCGTGGGAGTATCAAGGCTGTGTTATACCGAAGGACCTTTACTACGATATAGAAAATCAGGTCTGGGTGCGCGTAAACGAGGACGGAACCGTAACGCTCGGGCTCACGGACGTGGGTCAAACCCGTGCGGGCAGGCTTTTGCACATACGCGTAAAGAACCCCGGGACTAAGGTAAAGAAGGGGAAGCCCGTCGCAACGCTTGAGAGCGGAAAGTGGGCGGGACCCGTCCCCGCGCTCGTTGAGGGGGAAATCGTTGAGGTAAACCCGAAGGTCGTTGAAGACCCCAACTTCATAAACATAGACCCATACGGAGAGGCTTGGATTGTTAAGATAAAGCCCACGAGCGAGGAAACGCTCAAGCGTGACCTCTCGGAGCTTCTCACGGGAGACAAAGCTTACGAAGAGATGAAAAAGCACATAGACGAGTGGGATATCGTCTGTATGAGGTGCGTGTGATGGGGGCGAGCGACAGGCACGTTATACTTCTCGTCTCTCAATGGTGTCCCACGTGTCCTCACGCGGACGCCCTTTGGAGGCGTCTTCAGGAGGAATACGGCTTTAAGTATGAGGTTCTTGATATCGGAACCCCTGAGGGCAGGTATTGGGTCACAAAGCTCATGGTAAGGAGCGTCCCCTCAACGGTCATAGACGGTAAGCTCGCCTTTGTCGGCGTTCCGAGCGAGCAAGAGGCGAGAAAGGCGATAGAGGAAGGTGTCTAAAACCACCCCGAAGGGGTTCTATAATTAATACTCATGTATTTTCAAGATATAATAATGAACCTTCAGAAGTTCTGGGCTCAGAAGGGATGTCTCGTTTGGCAACCTTACGACCTTGAAGTGGGCGCGGGGACGATGAACCCCGCTACCTTTTTGAAGGTCCTTGACTCAAAGCCTTGGAACGTCGCATACGTTGAGCCCTCCCGAAGACCACAAGACGGGCGATACGGGGAAAACCCGAACCGCCTCCAACACTACTACCAGTTTCAGGTAATACTAAAGCCCGCACCCCAAGACCCACAAGAGATTTACCTTGAAAGCCTGAAAAGCTTAGGTATAGACCCGAGGGAGCACGATATACGCTTCGTTGAGGACGACTGGGAGAGCCCGACGCTCGGGGCTTGGGGACTCGGTTGGGAGGTTTGGCTTGACGGTATGGAGATAACGCAGTTTACGTATTTCCAACAAGCGGGGGGGATAGACCTTAAGGAGATTTCCGTTGAGATTACTTACGGGCTTGAGCGCATAGCTATGTATATACAGAACAAGGACAGCGTCTTTGATATAGAGTGGAAGGAGGGAATCACATACGGCGATATATTCAAGCGCCCCGAGTGGGAGTGGAGTAAATACAACTTTGAGCTTGCGGACACGGATATGCTCTTTCGGGCTTACGAGATGTTTGAGAACGAGTCGCGAAGGCTCGTAAAGGAAGAGCTCGTATACCCCGCTTACGATTACCTCCTCAAGTGCTCGCACATATTCAACATCCTTGACGCGAGGGGCGCGCTTTCGGTTCAAGAGCGGGCGAGATACATAAGGCGCATGAACAACATAGCGCGCCAGATAGCCCGCCT
>JAADEK010000020.1 GCA_013153455.1 Aquificota bacterium | reverse complement strand
CAGCCCTGAAGGGCTGGAGCCTTTGACTTTTTCTTCTTTCTTTCCCTTCCGTATTTGACAAGCTGGCTGAACGTCGGCATTCCTTTCCTCCTTTGGAGCAGAAGTATATTTTAGCCCAAAGGGGGTTTAAAATAAAAAGTCTAAAATGGAAAGGGTTTGGGAAGCGTTTGGTTTGACCGAGGAAGAGTATAAGACAATTGTGAAGAAGCTCGGAAGGGAACCGAACGAGGTAGAGCTGGGGGTTCTCGGCGCTCTTTGGAGTGAGCACTGCTCTTACAAGTCCACGAAGAAATACTTAAAGCTCTTTCCTACGGAAGCTCCGTGGGTTGTTCAGGGACCGGGTGAGAACGCGGGTGTTGTTGCGGTTGACGACAAGGTGTGGGTAGCTTTTAAGGTTGAGAGCCACAATCACCCCTCGTTTATAGAGCCTTTCCACGGCGCTGCGACGGGCGTCGGGGGTATTATAAGGGACGTTCTTTCTATGGGTGCGCGTCCCGTCGCACTTGCGGACAGCTTGAGGTTCGGTGAGTTTGATTACGAGAGGACGAAGACGCTCGTCAAGGGTGTTGTGAGCGGTATAAGTTTTTACGGCAATTGCGTGGGAGTTCCCACCGTATGCGGTGAGACGTTCTTTGAGTCTTCATACAAAACAAACCCGCTCGTTAACGCCTTTTGTCTCGGAATCATGCCCGCGGGGAGAATTTACAGGGCGAGGGCGACGAGGGAGGGTCAGCTTCTTTTTCTGATAGGTTCATCAACGGGCAGGGACGGTATACACGGCGCGGTGATGGCTTCGGGTGAGTTCGGTGAGGATGCGGAAAAGAAGCGCCCGAGCGTCCAGATAGGTGACCCTTACTACGGCAAAAAGCTCATAGAGGCGATTATGGAGATAGTGGAAGAGGACTTGATTGTCGGTATGCAAGACCTCGGGGCTGCGGGTCTCGCGGGAGCTTCTTCCGAGATAGCGTCAAAGTCGGGTATGGGTGTTGAGTTATACCTTGAGAGGGTTCCCCTGAGGGAGAAGGATATGACCCCTTACGAGATTTTACTCTCCGAGAGCCAGGAGAGGATGCTTTTGGTCCTTGAAGAGGAGAATCTCCCGCGGGTTGAGGAGATAGCAAGAAGGTGGCATCTTGAATACGGTGTTGTAGGTAAAACTACGCCCGATAGGGCGTTCCGGGCTTTTTATAAAGGAAAGAAAGTCGTTGACCTTCCCGTTTCACTAATCGTTGACGAGGCTCCGGTGTATGAAAGACCGGCAAAGGAACCCGAATACATAAAGCGGGTAAGGGAGTTCAATCAGGATGAGCTTCCCCAAGCGGATATCGTTTCCGCGCTTTACAAGCTCCTTGAGTCCCCGAACGTTTGCTCAAAGGACTGGGTTTACACCCAATACGACTATCAGGTCGGAACGAATACGGTTCTCACCCCGGGGCACGACAGCGCGGTTCTCAGGCTCAAGTGGGTCGTAAGACCGGAGGTAAGAACTGAGAAGGGTATAGCGATAAGCGCGGAGGGGAACGGGAGGATGGTCTTCTTGAACCCATACGAGGGGGGGAAGTTCGTCGTCGCGGAGGTTTGCAGGAATCTCGCTTGTTCGGGCGCAAGACCCCTCGCGATAACCGATTGCCTTAACTTCGGGAACCCGGAAAGACCGGGGGTGATGTGGCAGTTTATAAAGACGGTTGAGGGTATGGCGGAAGCTTGCAGGGAGCTCGGTGTTCCCGTTGTGAGCGGGAACGTTTCACTTTACAACGAGACCGTTGAGAGGAACGAGGTGAGAAACATATTCCCTACACCTATAGTCGTGGGTGTGGGCGTCCTTGAGAGCGTTGATGTATACACGCCGAGCAAGCCCGAGGGTGAGTGTGAGCTTTTCCTGATAGGGGATACCGATAGGGAGATGAGGCTTGACGGGAGTGAATTTCTTAAGGTTGTTCACGGTCTTGTGAGGGGGGATGTCCCCGCGGTAGACCTCGGGAAGGAAAAAAAGCTTATAGAGCTTTTGGTTGAGATGAGTAAAAGGAAGCTTTCCCTTTGCGCTCACGACGTTTCAACGGGGGGTTTGCTTATAGCCTTGCTTGAGATGGTCTTCGGGACCGAGCTCGGTCTTGAGCTTGAAATATACTCCTCCCAGAGGGCGGACGCTTTCCTCTTTTCCGAGAATCCCACCCGCGTGGTTGTGGGTGTTGAGGGGGAAAGGGCGGAGGAGCTAAAGGAGCTCGTTGAGTCTGAAAACCTCGGCTGGATTTATCTGGGTAAGACCTCGGAGGAGAGAAAGCTCAGGCTCACTTACAACGGTGAGGAGCTTCTTAACGAGGACATTGAAAAACTGGAGAGGGTATGGAAGGAAAGCCTGCCAAAGCTTCTGGGCTCTACTTTCTGACCGCTCTTTCGGTCTTCGTTCTTGACCTGACTACGAAGGAGCTCGCGGAGAGGTTCTTTCGTGAACCTGTTGACGTTCTTCCCTTTTTGAAGCTTTACCTTATACACAACAAGGGGATAGCCTTCGGTCTTTTTTCGGACATCGGTGAACCCTTCAGGACGCTCATGCTCATCGTGATACCGGTCCTCGCCCTCGGTATTACATACGCATATGCGCGCCTTGAGGGCGACAGGTTTACCGCTTTTTGTATGGGTCTCGTCGCGGGAGGGGCGCTCGGGAATCTGTTTGACAGGTTGTTTCTCGGGAAGGTAAGGGACTTTATACACCTCCACGTGGGTGAGTGGTATTGGCCCGCGTTTAACGTCGCGGACAGTGCGATTAGTATCGGTGTAGCTTTACTTATCCTCAAGCACTTCCTCGCTAAGCGTTCCCTCAAAGACCTTAGAAACACCCCCCGTTAGGAAAACCTCGGAAAGTTCGTCGTTGAAGTCAACGACCAACTCTTCCCCGCTTTTCGTAATTACCCTTACGGGTTTTTTACTCACCAAGCCCGTAAGAAAGGAGACTATAGCGCTCGCGGTAGCCCCCGTCCCGCACGCGAGCGTCTCTCCCTCAACTCCCCTCTCGTAGGTTCTTATCCTTATCGTGTCGTCGCTCATCGCCTTTATAAAGTTTACGTTTGTTCCCTTAGGCTCAAAGGCGGGATGGAAACGTATGGCTCTCCCGAGTTTTATCACGTTCAGGTTTTCTATGTCCCGAACGGGGACTACGAAGTGGGGAACCCCTGTGTTTATAAAGTATCCCTCAATCTTTTCTTGACCGAGGTCTATCTCCTTCTTTACGGGTTTTGTGGGAGGTGTGAGCTGAACCTTTACCCTTTTCCCATCCTCAAGGACGCTCGCGCGTATGACCCCCGCAAGCGTCTCAAACCTCACCTCACTTCCCGCTATACCCTTTTCGTATGCGAACCTGACAGCACATCGGGCGCCGTTTCCGCACATCTCCGCCTCCGAGCCGTCCGCGTTGAAGAACTCCCACCTAAAGTCGTTCTCCGGGTTTTTAGGTTCCTTTATCACTATAAGACCGTCCGCGCCTACGCCCGTGTGAGGCGCGCATACCCTCCT
>JAADEK010000010.1 GCA_013153455.1 Aquificota bacterium | reverse complement strand
GAGATAAACAGGAGGAGTTTCACAACCGACGCGTGGGGTATACACTCCTTTGAGAAGGAGTTTGAAAACAGGTTCTCGGAGCGATTCGTCCTTGAAAGCGACGGGAAGGTGGTCGGATACGTGATTTTGTGGGTCGTGGGGGATGAGGCGACCGTTATGAGCTTCGCTCTTGACGAGGATTTCAGGGGAAAGGGGCTCGGGAGGTTCTTACTCTCCTCCGCTATACGTGAGCTGAGAGGAAGGGTAAGGAGGGTAATCCTTGATGTGAGAAAGACGAACGTAAGGGCTATAAACCTTTACAGGTCTCTCGGTTTTCGGGTCGTGAGGGAGAGGGAAGGCTACTACTCGGACGGTGAGAACGCCCTCCTCATGGAGCTTGAACTTCCCTGAGGCTCATCTCGCCCGATATCACCTCACGAATCCTTCCTTCGGTGAGTATAAGCGCCCCTCCCCTCGGTGAGAGACCCACGAGCACTCCCCTAACCTCCTCCCCTCCGCCCGCGAGCTTTACCTCCTTTCCCTTGTATAGGAGTTTTTCCTCTATCTCGCGCCTGAGGGCTGTGAAGCCTTCTTCTTTCAGCGTGCGAAGGGTGAGGGAGATGTGAGACAGGAGCAAAAGGAGGATGTCTTTCTTTTCGTATTGTTTTTTAGTTACGAGCCGAAGGCTCGTCGTTTTATTTTTTATTTCATCGGGAAATTCCTCTTGATTTACGTTCACGCCTATCCCGACGATGAGCTTGTTTTTTGTGAGTTCCGTCAAAATTCCCGCTATCTTCTTTCCTTGCGCGTAGACGTCGTTGGGCCACTTTAGGCTCATGGTTGTTTTTGACGCTTCCTCAAGCGCGCGAAGTGTTCCGAGACCCACAACGAGCGGGAGGGGGAGAAGTTCGGGGAATTCTTTGGGCGGGAGGAGGAAGCTCAGGTAAAGCCCTCCCTCCTTTGAGAACCACCTTCTCCCGAGGCGTCCCCTTCCTTTGGTTTGGGTGTCCGCTACGACGACGCTCCCGTAGGGAAGTTCCCACTCTTTTAGTCTGTCTTGTGTGCTGTCGGTTTGTTTGAGCCACAAAAGTGCGTGAAACATCAAAGCGCCCTCAGGAGTTTTCTCGTATACTCGTGCTTTGGGTTCTCAAATATATCCCAAACGCTCCCTTCCTCAACGATTGTCCCGTCCTTGAGGACGATTACCCTGTCCGCGGTCTCCGCAACGACACCAAAGTCGTGGGTGATGATGATGACACCCTTTCCTTCGTCCCTCATCCTTCTGAAAAGTGAGAGAACCTTCCTCTGGACGGAGACGTCAAGAGCTGTCGTCGGTTCATCCGCAAGGACGAGGGGAGGCTCGCAAACGATGGCTATGGCTATGCAAACCCTTTGCTTCAGACCTCCCGAAAGCTGGTGCGGATACATACGGTATTTTTCCTCCGCGTTGGGTATGCCCGCTTTCTTGAGTGCGGAAAGCGCCCTTTCTTTTGCGCCCTTTTTACCGAAGTGCTCGCGGTATGTTTCCTCAACCTGCGAGCCCACCGTAAAGAGCGGGTCAAGGTAGAGCGAGGGCTCCTGAAAGACTATACCTATCTCTTTGCCCCTTATGTTCCTCATCTCCTCCTCGCTAAGGGATAGGAGTTCCTTTCCTTTGAAGGTTATACTTCCCTTTAGTTTCGCGTAGGGAGGAAGGAGACGCATAACAGCGTGGAAGATGGAACTCTTTCCCGAACCGCTCTCCCCGACTATGCAGAGAACCTCACCGCGGTTTGCAAAAAAC
This sequence comes from Aquificota bacterium, assembly GCA_013153455.1. GTDB lineage: Bacteria > Aquificota > Aquificia > Aquificales > Aquificaceae > Aquifex. Next base: position 1,833 of record JAADEK010000010.1, on the reverse strand, counting down.
GAGACGTCCTTCAGGACGTGCTTGTCGTGATACCAGAGGTTTAGTTTCTCAACCCTCAGGAGGCTCATCACCGAGGAGTCTCAAAAGTGCCCTCCTCACGCGCTCGTATGTCTCCGAGAGGGCTTCTGATATCACCTTAGTCTCCGCGAGGACGGGCATGAAGTTGGTGTCCCCGAACCAGCGGGGAACCACGTGCAGGTGCAGGTGGTCCTCAAGCCCCGCACCCGCTGCGCGCCCTATGTTGTATCCGACGTTAAAACCGTGCGCCCTGTATTCCTCTTTCAAAGCCCTGAGGGAGAGCTTGAGGAGTTTGTGCATCTCAAGTGCGGTCTGGTCGTCTATATCTTCGTAATCGCCCGTGTGCTTCGTCGGGACTATCATCAGGTGTCCCGTGTTGTAGGGATACTTGTTGAGGACTATGAAGGCTTTCTTTCCCTTGTAGACGAGGAGGACTTCCTTCCACTTTTCGGGTGGTTGGGAAAGGGCGTGGCACAGGAAACAGCCCTCTATCTTGTCAACGTTCTCAACGTATGCCTTTCTCCAAGGTGCCCAGAGTATCTTCATATCACTCGTACTCGGTTGAGTCCTTGTCCAGCTCTTCGTATTTTTCGCTCATCTCAACCGCTTGCTCAAAGAGCTGGCGCTCGCGCTCGGTGATTTCCACGGGCTTCCTTTCTTTTGCGGGGATGACTTCCTCCGCGCTTTCCCTGCGCTGTTTTCCTTCAAGGACCGCGTCCGCTATCTTGGAGGTGAGGAGTTTTATTGACTTTATCGCGTCGTCGTTCCCGGGTATGGGGTAGTCTATGAGCGTTGGGTCGCAGTTTGTGTCCGCTATGGCTACGATTGGTATACCGAGCTTCCTCGCTTCGTTTACCGCTATCCTCTCCCTTACCGTATCAACTATCCATATCACGTCGGGGAGCTTCTTCATATTCCTTATACCGTTGTAGAGCTTTCTGAGCTTTTCCATCTGTCTCTTTAGCTTCCTCACTTCCTTCTTGGGAAGGACGTCAAATATCCCCTCTTCCTCCATACGCTCAAGCGTGAGGAGTTTCATTATGCTCTTTCTGACGGTTTGGAAGTTCGTAAGGAGTCCGCCGACCCAGCGCTCGTTAACGTAGTAAGCTCCGCAACGCTCCGCCTCTTCCTTTATGATGTCCTTAGCTTGTTTCTTTGTCCCGACGAAGAGTATCTCACCCCCTTGGGCTATGACGTCCGAGACAAAGTGATAGGCTTCCTCAAGCATTACTATCGTCTTGTTGAGGTCTATGATGTGAATGCCGTGACGAACCCCGTATATGTAGGGCGCCATTTTGGGGTTCCAACGGGACTTTGAGTGCCCAAAGTGCACTCCCGCCTCAAGGAGTTCCTTCATAGAAACTACGGGCATATCTCACCTCCTCGGGTTTTGCCACCCTTCCCCGACCCAAGCGGGCAACCCGAGCGGGGGAAGGTGCGGTCTTGAACTTTATTATTTTACTCCTTTTTATCCTCCTTTCCACCCTCTTGTTTCTTCTTCTCCTCGTCGTGCTTCTTCTTTTCCTCTATGATGCTCCTGTCAAAGCGGTAGACCTTCCCGCAGAAGTTGCACGTAACTTGGGCGAGCTCTTGCTCCTTGAACATATCCTCAAGCTCTTCGGTCTTAAGCAGAAAGAGCGAAGCTTTCGCGACCTCCTCGTCGCAGGGGCAGTAATACTCTACCTCTTTCAGTCCCACGAGCTGGGGCTCCATGTCCTTCAGGATTTCCGTCGCCATGTCTTCGGGTCTCATGCCTTTTTCCATCATCTCCGTCACGGGCGGAAGCTCAAGGACTCTCTTTTCAAGCAGTTCCTT
>JAADEK010000074.1 GCA_013153455.1 Aquificota bacterium | reverse complement strand
ATGAAAGACTTCAATCCGCGCGCCATAGAGGAAAAGTGGCAAAAGCGATGGGAAGAGGCGGGCGTATTTCGCGCAGAAGAAGGAAAGCCAAACAAGTTTTACGTCCTTGAGATGTTTCCCTACCCTTCGGGACGGATACACATGGGTCACGTTAGGAACTACACGATAGGGGATGCGATAGCGCGGTTTCTCAGGATGAAGGGAAGGAACGTCCTTCACCCAATGGGTTGGGACGCCTTCGGTCTTCCCGCGGAGAACGCAGCGATAAAGCACGGCATACACCCCGCCCGCTGGACTTACGAAAACATAGACCAGATGAGGAAACAGCTCAAGATGCTCGGGTTTTCCTACGACTGGGATAGGGAAATCGCGACGTGCGACCCCGATTACTACAAATGGAACCAATGGATATTTTTAAAGATGCTTGAAAAGGGCATAGCATACCGAAAAACCGCACGCGTAAACTGGTGTCCGCACGACCAGACCGTTCTCGCAAACGAGCAGGTCATAGACGGAAAGTGCTGGAGATGCTCAACCCCGATAGTCCAAAAGGACGTCCCCTCTTGGTTCTTGAAGATTACCGATTACGCGGAGCGTCTTCTTAAAGATTTGGAAAAGCTTGAGGGCAAATGGCCCGAGCGCGTAATAGCCCAGCAGAGGAACTGGATAGGAAAGAGCGAAGGCGCCCTTATACGCTTCTACGTTGAGCTTGAAAATCCGGAAAGGTTTTCTGACTGCGTTCCCGAGGAGCTAAAGGAAACCCTCCTTCGTGAGGGAAGGATTTACATAGACGTCTTTACCACGAGACCCGATACACTCTTCGGGGCTACGTTTGTTGTGCTCGCGCCGGAGCATCCGCTCGTTCCCGTCCTCGCGTGCATAGGTGAGAAGCTCGGGGAGGTCTGCGCGGGGGACGTCCTCGGGTTTGTGGAGAGGATGAGGAAGCTCTCAACGCGGGAAAGAACTGTTGAGGAGGAAAAGGAAGGGGTATTCCTCGGCGTATACGCGACGAACCCCGCAACTGGTGAGAAGATTCCCGTCTGGAGCGCGAACTACGTCCTTTACGAATACGGAACCGGTGCGATAATGGCTGTTCCCGCGCACGACCAGAGGGACTGGGAGTTTGCGAAGAAGTATAACCTTCCCGTCCGCGTTGTCGTAAAACCAAAAGAAAAATGGGACTTTGATAAAGGAGCTTGGGAAGGGGAAGGGACGCTCGTGAACTCCGACGGTTTTGACGGGCTTGATACCAAAAGGGCAAAGGAAGAGATAACGCGATTCCTTGAGAAAAAGGGACTCGGTGAGAGGAAGATAACCTATCGTTTAAGGGACTGGAACATCTCCCGCCAGCGCTACTGGGGAACGCCCATACCCGTCGTTTACTGCGAGAGGTGCGGTGTTGTGCCGGTTCCGGAGGAAGAGCTCCCTGTTCGCCTACCGCTTGATGTGAAGTTCACGGGACAGGGGAACCCCCTTGAGACGTCCGAGGAGTTTCTGAAGACGAAATGCCCCCGTTGCGGTTCACCCGCGAGAAGGGAAACAGACACGATGGACACATTCTTTGACAGCTCTTGGTATTTCCTCCGCTTTTGTGACCCGAAGAACGACGAGGCGCCCTTTTCCCGGGAAAAGACCGACTACTGGATGCCCGTTGACACGTATATAGGCGGGATAGAGCACGCGGTTCTTCACCTCCTTTACGCGCGCTTCTTCCAAAAGTTCTTAAAGGACTTAGGACTTGTGAGGGACGACGAACCCTTTGAACGGCTGATTACCCAAGGTATGGTTCTAAAGCGGTGGGTGAGCGTTAAAAAGCTATTGGATTATCTCGGGCTTAGCGAGGAGGACGAGCTTGAGGAGCTCGTAAAGAGGTTGGAGGAGCTCAAAAAAAGGTTATAATTAATATACTGGACGGGGTGTAGCGCAGGTGGTAGCGCGCTGGCATGGGGGGCCAGAGGTCGCCGGTTCGAGTCCGGTCACCCCGACCATTTACCTCCTTTAAAATCTCTTACTTATGAAGATAAGCGACATACTAAAGCGCGGTGTCTTTAGTATATCCTTTGAGTTCTTCCCCCCGAAGAGCGAGGAAGGGGAAAAGCAACTCCTTGAGACCGTAAGGAAGCTTGAGCCCCTCAGACCCACCTTCGTATCCGTGACATACGGGGCGGGTGGCTCAACGCGCGACAGAACCAAGGAGATAGTTAAAAAGATTCACGAAGAGACAGACATCAACGTAATGGCTCACCTCACGTGCATAGCCCACACAAGACAAGAACTCCTTGATATACTGAACGACTACAGAAAGATAGGGATAGAAAACATACTCGCGCTTAGGGGAGACGTCCCGCGGGATAAACCCCACTGGAGACCGCCCGAGGGAGCCTGCAGGTATGCAAAGGAGCTCGTCCAGCTAATCAGGGAAAACTTCGGGGACGCCTTCTCCGTCGGCGTAGCGTCATACCCCGAAGCCCACCCCGAGTCGCCTAACCTCCAGTGGGAGGTGAAGTTCTTCAAGGAAAAGGTAGAAGCCGGAGCGGACTTCTCAATAACGCAGATGTTCTTTATAAACGAGCATTACTACAGATTCGTTGAGATGTGCCAAAGGGAAGGCATAAACATACCCATCATCCCCGGAATCATGCCCATAACCAACTTCAAACAAATAAAAAAGTTCGCATCACTCTGCGGAGCGACGATACCCCAAAGCCTCGTTGAGAAGATGGAAAAACTCAGCGACAAGCCCGAGGAAGTAAAGAAGCTCGGTATAGAATTTGCGATAAACCAATGCCTTGACCTCATAGAGAACAAAGTCCCCGGACTTCACTTTTACACACTAAACAAGTCAGACGCCACGCTCAAGATTTACGAAGCGATAAAAGATAAATTACCCCGAAGGGGTCTTTAATAATTTCATTGAAATATCAAAGACCTCCTTCGGAGGTATATCCAAACAAGCAAAATCCCCCCTGCGACAACCGCCCTTCCCGTGAACGTCGCAGGGCTGACAGGGCAAGCACCTGCATATAACCTCGCCCTCTTCGGGAAAGAGCGAAAAACCGAGCGTCGGGTGCGTCCCCCCGTAAATCTGGACCGCCTTGGTCCCGACCGCCCTCGCGCAGTGAAGCAGACCGCTGTCGTTTCCCAAAAACAAACGGGCGCCCGCGATGACGCCGAGAACCTCCTCAAGCCCAAGCTCACCGCAGAGGTTAACCCCGCCCACGCGCTCACAAATCCCCCTCTCCTCCGCGCTCCCTACGACCAAAACACGAATCCCCTCCCTCTCAAAGAGCTTCGCCACCTCACCGAAATACGGGTATCTCTTTTTTTCGTAGCGCGCGCCGGGCGCTATAACGACGTAGTCCCCGAAGCGCCTCCTCGCGCGCTCAACCCTCTCGGGGGATACAACTATGCGCGGGCGGACTTCCCCCGCGTCAACAATCCCCCTAAGGCTCATCGCGTAAGCTTGTGGGACGAAGTAGGGTTTTCTGAGGAAAGGAAGGAAGACCGAAAGGCGCCTCCTAAAGGACTCCTTCGGGTATGACCTCCAGCGCCCGGGCAAAAGTAGGCGAAGTGCGTAACTCCTTAGGTTCTTCTGAAGGTCTATCTTCAGGTCAAAGTCCCCCAAACTCCGCGCGACGGAAAAAAGCTCCTCCTTCGTGGTCGGTATCACATCAAGCCTCGGGTCGTCGGAAAAGAGGAGGTGATAGGGACGAAACGTCAAGAGAAAGGGTCTGTATCCCGCCCTCAGGAGGGGGTCAACGAGAGCGGACGCGAGGACAACGTCCCCGAGCGACGAGAAACGAACGACCAAAGCCCTCCTCAAATCACCTCCCCCAAGAGGGACGCAAAGATTGGCAAGGTCAGGTTGTCGTCAACACCGAGGGGCAGGCTCTCAAAGAGGGCGCAAACGAGGGAGATAAAGAAGGCTTCAAGGGGCTCAAGGAAAAACGAAAGCCCCAAAAAGCTACCCAAGAAAAAAGCGAGCGTCCCCTCAAGGCTCTTTTCGGGGTTGTAAAAGAGGCGGTGGCGCCCGATGAGCTTGCCCGCGAGCGTTGAAAGCCCGTCCCCGAGTGCAAGAACGACCACACCCACAACCGCACCCTTCCCGAAAAGGAGATAACTCACGAAAACACCCAAAAGAGCCCACAGGGCTCCTATCCCCGGCTTTGAGAGGTTTTCCTTCCTTTCAAGGAGTGAAACGAGCGGGGAAAACACCCGAAGGACGAAGGGGTTTCTAAGAACGAGTAAAAGGTTTAAGACTATACCGAGTGAGAGCGTGAGTATAACCGCCCACCTCGGGAGGTATAGGATTAGGGGGACGAGAGAAAGGATTGATAGGATATGAAAGATTTGACGTCTCAGCTCAAGCATACGTTAAAAGTTTAAAATAGTTGAAATGAAAATCATCATCACCGGGAGCCCGGGTGTCGGGAAGACGACGCTCGTCAAGAAGATAGCAAAAGCCCTCGGTAAGGACGCGGTGGGCTTTTGGACGGAAGAGGTAAGAGACCCCCAAAAGGGGCACAGGACGGGTTTTCGTATAGTGACAACCGACGGGAAGAAGAAGATATTCTCCTCAAAATTCTTCACCTCAAAGAAGCTCGTCGGCTCATACGGTGTTAACCTTGATTACTTTGAGGAGATAGCCCTGCCTACCTTAAAAAAAGCATACGAGAGCGCAAAGAGGGACAAAAACAAGGTCATCATCATAGACGAGATAGGGAAGATGGAGCTTTTCTCAAAGCCCTTCAGGGAGCTCGTTCGCCAAATCATCCACGACCCGAGCGTCAAGGTCGTCGCGACGATACCCATACGGGACGTTCACCCGCTTGTGAAGGAGGTAAGGCGTTTGCCCGGCGCGGTTCTCATAGAGCTAACGAAGGAAAACCGTGATACGGTCGCGGAGGACATACTCTCCCTCCTGAGGGAGTGATGCGCGGTGAGCACCTGCTCACTCTTACCCGCGTTCTCCTCAGCTTTCCCGTCTCGTTTTTGATTCTTTCCGAGAACTATACGCCCGCTTTTTTCCTTTACGTCCTCGGCGCTCTCACGGACTGGTTTGACGGGAACATCGCGAGAAGGAGCGGAAGCTCCTCCGAGCTCGGTAAACTCCTTGACCCTTACGCGGATAAGGTTTTTGTCCTCCTTCCCCTCGTTGCCCTCCTTGACAGGGAAAGGGTGGGGGGTCTTTTGGTCATACTTTTGGTATTCCGCGAGCTGAGTATATCCTTCCTCAGAAGCGTAGCGGTTGAGAGGGGTGTTGTCCTTGACGCTTCGCTTCTCGGTAAGGCTAAGGCTTTCACCGAGTTCGTCGCGGTTTCCCTCCTTATTACGGGCTCAAGGCTCGGTGAGTTCGTCCTCGCCCTCAGCGTTGTCCTCGCTTACCTTTCTGGTATAGATTACGCGAGGAGGGTTTTCAGAGTAAGAAGCGGTTGGTGATTGGCATCCTCCAGTCCTTCCCGAAAGCCCTCTTTGTCACCTTCGTTCCCACGGGAGCCTGCTTCCTCTTGTATTCGCTCTTTCTTATGAGCGCGACCGTCCTGTAGACGACGTCCTTCGGGAAGCCCCGCGAAACTATCTCCTCGGGCGACAGGTTCTCCTCAACGTAGAGCCGGAGAATCTTATCAAGGAGTTCGTAGGGCGGGAGTGTGTCTTGGTCTCTTTGGTTAGGTCTTAGTTCCGCGGAGGGTGGTTTCTTGAAGACCCTTTCGGGTATGACGGGGCTTTTTTTGTTCCTGTAGCGGGCGAGCTTGTAGACGAGCGTCTTGTATACGTCCTTTATGGGTGCAAAGCCCCCGGACATATCCCCGTAAATGGTCGTGTATCCCACCGCGCTCTCGCTCTTGTTTGAGGTAGAGAGGACTAAGTATCCGAGCTCGTTTGATATGTAAAAGAGGATGTTAGCCCTTATGCGGGCTTGGATGTTTTCGTCCGCGAGCGTAAACTCGCTCTTTTCCAGCGTTTTCGTTAGCTCCTTCCGGAAGGTCTTAAAGACCTCGTCTATGGGAACGACGAGAAAGCGTATACCGAGGGCTTTCGCGAGGGCTTTTGCGTCCTCGTAGCTTTCCTTTGATGAGAACTCGGAGGGCATAAAGACACCGAGGACGTTCTCACTCCCGAGGGCGTCGCTCGCTATGCACGCGACGAGCGAGCTGTCTATACCGCCCGAAAGACCGAGAACCGCCCCGGGGAAGTTGTTCTTTTTTGCGTAGTCCCGAAGTCCGAGGACGAGTGCGGTGTATAGCTCCTCCTCCCCTTTGGGGGACTCTTCTATCCTCCCACCCCGAAGGGGTCTTTTTTCTGAAAGGATAGAAGTTATAATCCGCAGGGGTCTGGTTTGGGAGCTCGCTTCGCGCCATCTTAGGTCAAGCGCCCTTTTTCTCCTGACGTCCTCAAGCTCAAGGCTCACGACGAGAACGTCCTCCTCAAAAGCCTTAGCCCTCGCGACGAGCTCCCCGTCGGGCGCAATCACGAGACTCCTCCCGTCAAAGACGAGCTCGTCCTGAGCGCCTACGAGGTTCAGGTATCCCACAAAACAGAGGTTGTCCTGAGCGCGTGCGCGGAGAAACCTCTCCTTAAACTCGTATTTACCCGCGTGGTAGGGCGAGGCGTTCGTGTTGAGTATGAGGTGGGCGCCCGAGAGCGCTCCCCTTCTCTCCACGCCGTCGGGATACCATATATCCTCGCATATTGAGAAGGAGATGAGGTAGTCGTTCAGCTTCACGAGAAACTCCTCCTCTCCCCTCCTGAAATACCTGCACTCGTCAAAGACCCCGTAGTTCGGGAGAAAATGCTTCTTGTATACCCCGACCACTTGCCCGTCGTGTATGAGGACAAGGGCGTTGTAGAGGTCAAGCTCGTAGTAGGGTGTCCCGACGCAAACGAGCGTATCGCTCCCCCTCGTCTTTCTTACTATCTCCTTCAGGGCGTCCCTGCAGGCGTCCCAAAAGTGGGGTTGGAGGAGGAGGTCTTCGGGAGGGTATCCCGAAAGTGACAGCTCGGGAAATAGTATGACGTTTGCTTCTGTTTTGTATTTCTCTATCGTTTGTATAATCTTTTTCTTGTTCCCTTCTATGTCGCCTACGGTGAAGTTGAGCTGTGCAAAAGCGACGTTCAACATCTCCATAGATTTTAAAGGAAAATAGGGTATTCTAATACCTTTGAGGAGGTGAGAAGGATGACGATGGACAGGCTCCTGAGACTCACGTCCGGGACGGTTCTTCTGATAGTTTGGCTTTTCGGTATACTCCCCGCTAAGGACGTTCACTGGTTCTGGAAGGCTTTCCTCCTGTTTATGTCCATAAATCAGATTCAGTCCGCCTTCACGAACTGGTGCCCCGTTATGGTTCTCTACAGGAAGCTCGGGGTCAAGGAGTGCGAGTGCTGAAGGTGTCTTAAAATATCTCTTTAATGCTCATCAAGCACTTCAGGGACGCGGACCTCTTTTACAAATTCCTTAAAGAACGCTTACGCGTTCACGTAAAGGAAGCACGCCTCAGGGCGGGAGAGGGCGTGTTTCACTGCGTCTACGAGAGCGCGCCCTCCGTCTCCCCGAAGAGCTTATTTGAGGCGGGGAGGCGGGCTTGTGTCTCCGTCTTTTGGTCCGAGGGGAAGTTCGTCGTCTGCGGTTCGGAAGCCCGACTTAAGGATTTTTGTTCGGAGCTTGTGAGGTATGAGGACGCAAAGAAGCTCGCGAGGGAAATCCTTGAAGCCCTCATAAACTACAGAAAGAAAAATTTCCGTCTTCAATACAACAGGAAAATCCTCCCCCTCGGTCTTAAGACCGCGATAATGGGCGTGATAAACCTCACGCCCGATAGCTTCTCGGACGGGGGTCTTTACAACGAGCCCACAAAAGCCCTAAAGAGGGCTTTGCGGATGGCACAAGAGGGGGCGGAGATAATAGACCTCGGTGCGGAAAGCACGCGCCCCGGCTCCGAGAGGGTCTCCCGTGAGGAGGAGCTGAGACGCCTCCTTCCCGCGCTTCGCCTAATCAGGAAGGAACTTCCCGACGTTTGGCTCTCGGTTGATACATACAAGAGCGAGGTCGCGCGTATAGCCCTTGAGGAGGGCGCGGACATTATAAACGACGTAAGCGGGGGGAGCTTTGACCCCAAGATGTTTGAGGTTGTCTCCCGCTACCGCTGTCCTTACGTCCTTAACCACATGAAGGGAAGACCCGAAACGTGGAAAACGGAGCCCCCCTCCTACGGGGACGTTATTGAGGAAATCGTCTCATACTTTAGGGAAAGGATTGAAAAGCTCAAAGAGCTGGGGTATGAGGAGGAGAAGCTCATTCTTGACCCGGGGATAGGCTTCGGTAAGCGCCCGGAGGACAACGTTGATATACTCAGCAGGTTCTCCGAGCTTAAAATCCTCGGGAAGGTCCTTATGGTGGGTGTTTCAAGGAAGTCATTCATAGGTGAGATACTTGAGGTTTTCTTGGGGAGAAAAACGGAGCCGAGGGAGCGCCTCTTTGGCTCCTTGGGTGCGCTCGCTCCCGCGGTTATGGGGGGTGCCCACATCGTTCGGGTTCACGACGTTAAAGAGACGAGGGAGTTCCTCGCGGTTCTTGACGCGATAAGGACGAACGATGCAGTTTGAGATAATCAAGGAATTCGTAAACTGGAGAGATATCGTTGACATAGTAGGGCTTACCCTGCTCTTTTACTTCTTTATAAGGTTTCTCTCCCTCGCAAAGGGGTTATACCTGCTTCGCATACTCCTCGTTTTGGGGCTTTTGTGGACACTTGCGGAGGTTCTCGGTCTTTCAACCCTCTCTTGGATATTTGAGCGCTTTTGGGTTCTTATACTGTTCGCGCTCGTTGTGATATTCCAACCGGAGATAAGGAGGACGCTCGCGTCAATAGGCAGAAGGACGCGCGTTTTGGGTATAAAGGAATACGAGGAGCGCTCAATAGACAGGCTCGTGAGAGCCTGCAGGTTCATGGCGGAGAGACAAATAGGAGCGCTTATAGTGATAGAGAGGGAGGAGAACATAGAAGACCTCCTTGAGGGTTGCATATACATAGACGCCTACATATCCGCGGAGCTTATCATAACGATTTTTTACCCCCTCACGCCCCTTCACGACGGGGCTATAGTGATAAGGAACGACAGGATAGCTTACGCGTCTTGCGTCCTTCCCCTCTCAAAGAACCCCGAGCTACCGAGGAAATACGGAACGAGACACCGCGCTGCGGTCGGTATCACCGAGATGAGCGACGCGGTAGCTATAGTCGTCTCCGAGGAGACGGGTGAGATATCTATAGCGGTTGAGGGGACGCTTGAGAAAGTCCTTGACCCTGAGCTTCTGAAGGACAAACTCTTGAGCCTTCTGGGAGTGAAACATGAGTCATAGGGAAAACATACAGTTCATACTCCTCTCTTTACTCTTGGGTTTCTTTATATGGCTCGCGGTTAACTTCGGGGAACGTCTCCCCGTTGACGTGACGCGTTTCGTTGAACTGAGGGGCAAAAACCCAGCCTACACGTACGAGGTAAACCCCCCCTTCGTTGACGTGACGCTTTTGGTGTCGCGGAAGCTCCTTCGCTCAAAGCTCCTTGAGCGCGTCAGCGTATGGGCGGACGTCTCGGGTCTCGGGGAAGGGGTTCACAGACTCAGGGTAAGGACCTACACACCCGTCCCCTTCCTCATAGAGCCGGTCGCGGTAAACCCTTATTTTGTTGAGGTGGTCGTTAAAAAGCCCGAACGGTGATACTCACGTCAAACCTCCCCCTTCCCGTGTTGTCAACCGCTTTAAGCTCAAGGAGTCTACCCCCCTTCTCAAGCTCGTGAACGAGCAAAACAAGTGCGTCCGGCTCAACACCCCTCGCCCTTATCCTGAACTTCCCCTCCTCGTATGTGATTTCCTTCAGCTCTATCCCGAGCCTTCTCGCTACGCTCCTTATGAAGTCCTCCGTGAGCCTTACCTTTTGTCCCGCTTGAGTGTTCTCAAGCTCAAACACAAAGTCCTTAAAAGAGAGATACTGATTGTTTACGTAATTCCTGAGTTCGTTGTATCTCAAAAAAAAGACGTATGCGTAGAAGGAAAAGAGTAAAAGAGCGAGGGCGTAGATGAGGGGTCTGGGGAGCATCATCTGACGCTCACCTCAAACTCGTAAGTCCCTTGGGGTGTCTTCTTTATACGCTCCGCCTTTATACGCCCTATCAGCTCCTCGCTCGCCTCCCCCACGAGCTTCAGCCTACCCCCCTTGAACTCAATCCTGTAGAGCTTCACACCCCTCGGCAAACCGCGGAGAGCCTTCTGAAGAAGACTTAAAAACTCGCTTTCTTTCCTCTTCATACCTTTAAGTTGCTCCTCAACCATTACGGGGGGAATATCGGGGAACTTCCTTGAGAAGAGCTCCTTTTTCTTGAGCGCGACCGCCTTCGCTACGCTCTTTTTCAGGTAATCCTCCGAGACCAAAAAGACGCTCAAAGAAAGCGTGGACGCAAGGACGGAACCGAGAAGCGCCTTCCTCTCCTTCGGGGAGAGAGCTTCCTTCCTGAAGGAGGGCGAGTTGTCCCTGTAGATAAACTTCAAGGAAGCCCCGAAGGCGGGGTAAAGCTCCGGCTCACAGCAGTTCAGCCTCAGGGCTTTCGGTATCAACTCCTCAAGCCCCTTTAACTTACTGAGACCACCGCTCAGGATGACCTCCTCGTTCTTGAGGTCTACGTGAAGGTCTCGGAGTATCTCCTCAACCGCCTTTCTGACCACGGGGTTTTTAAGACCTTCCCTTTCTTTCAGTTTCCTCGCTTCGCTCTTCGGGAGTCCCAGCTCCCTTGAGAGGAGCTCATCTACGTAGTCCCCCGCCCTCATAAGAACCCTATACCTTTCTATCTCGTAGTCCTTCAATTTTAGGTAAGTCGTTTTCCTCCTTCCCATATCAAGGACGCTCACGTCCTTGCGACCCAGAACGCGCGCGAGGCGAGCGAGGGAAAAAAGCTCGGGGTCAAGCGCGAAGTAGTCGCCCGGCGGTGAGAAGTCCCTCACCAAAACCAAGTAATAAAAATCCCCCACGAGTTTGAAGTCCCAAAGGACGTCACCGAACTGCTCAACTTCGTAAGAGAGGTATTCCCTCAGCTCCTTTTCGTTCTTTATCTCCGCTTTTTCCTTTTTTAAAAGAACTAAATGTGAGGGGATTACGTAAATCTTCTTTCCCTTTTTCTTTACGGGCTTCCACTCTTTTTTTATCGGGTTGTAAAGGACGCTGAAATGCTTTTCCCCCTCAACGCCCGTATACGTAACCCCGAGTATCATTCCTCTTTAAGTGATGATTCTATCAGCTGAAGAAGGAGTAAAAGAGCCTTCTTTACGTCCTCCTTGTTTTTGGCGGATATGCCTATGACGGGTATCCCTTCTTCCTCGGATATGTCAAGGGCTATCGCTATATCGCTCGGGGACCAAGCGTTCGGCAGGTCTTGCTTGTTCGCTGCGACGACGAGGGGTATGGGATACCTGCTTTGGAAGAAGTTTATAATTCTCCTCGCTTCGTGGAAGGTTTGGGGGTCAGTGCTGTCAACGAGGACGATTACACCGAGCGCCCCCTCCCCGAGTATGTCCCACATGAAGTTAAAACGAGCCTGTCCCGGCGTTCCGAAGAGGTAAAGTTCGTGCTTGTCGTCTATCTTTATCTTCCCGAAATCCATGGCTACGGTGGTCGTGTCCTTTTTTTGTTTTTCCTTTGAGTGTGTGATTTTCCTCTCGGTCGTGACGGGTTTTATCTCGCTCACGGTCTTTATGAATTCCGTCTTTCCCGCTGCGAAGGGACCCGCTATGACTATTTTTATCTTCTTGACGTCGTCCTTCATAACTTCTTAATTTTTTCTATCAGTTTAGCGAGGAGGTCAAGGGATATTGAAGGTTTGCGGGCTACTTTCTTCTTCTTCCTCCTTATCGCACCGATTGATAGAAGACCGTAAAGTGTCCTGTAGAGTGTAAGCTTATCAAGCTTGCTCTTCTCAAGCAGGTCTTTTACGGTGTTCGTTCCGTCTATCAGCTCAAGGACGAGCCTTTCTTTGTCGGTGAGGTTTGCCCTTTGGACCTTGCTCTCCCAGTCTTGGGTTTTTTCAAAGACGAGTAGCTCGTCGGAGATTTTCCTCTCGGTCTCCTCAAGCGTGAGCCTTCGCGCAGCTTCCATTATTATGTATTCCGCGGGAAAGTAAACGGGGACTTTTTCGGGATACTTTATAAAACCTTGCGTGAAGGAGAATATACCCTCGCGGTTGTCAAGTCGGGGGAGGAGAAACTTCTTTATCGTCTCCGCGAGGGAGCGCTCGTTTAGCCTCAGCTTCTCAAGCAGTCTCTCAAAATCCCTGTCCGTGTAGACCCTGAAGACCTTATCAACGGGTCTCGCGAGAACAACCTCCCCCTCTTTTATGTAGTAAGCTACCGTCAGGTCTTTCCACTCTACTATGAGGACTCCGCTCTTTTTATCCGAATGGAGAACCTGCAGTATGTCCGCGAAGCTGAAAGACTTTAAGTCCCCTGTTAATGCCATAGCATTATATTAGCTCTTTAAGGCGTTGCTGGGCTTTCTTAATTTCCATGTAAATAAGTCCTAACTTAGCGTTCTCTCCCGCGAGAGTCGTAAGGACCGCGTCCTGACCTATACCCGTTATGACGATGTAGCCGTTGTTTCCTTTGATGGTTATCTGTTCAAGCGTTCCCTTGTGAAGCTCTTCCACCACCCGCTCTCCGAGGGAGAGAATCGCGGCGCTCATCGCTGCTACCTTGTCCTCTTCCGCATCCGGAGGAAGAACCGAGGCTATCGGAAGCCCGTCAAGGCTCACGAGCGCAGCTCCCTCAATACCGGACGCCTTGATTAGCTCCTGCAGAACCGCTTGATACTTGTCCATTTATCTCCTCCGTTATTTGAAAAATTCAAGCTCTTTTTTTATTTCTCTTATTATTTTCTCCATATTTTTGAGTTTGGGGTAAATTATATCTTTATCCGCACCCCCCTCTATGAATAGATTAACATGCTTTAGCTCATCTTCAAGCTCGTAAAGGAGTTCCCTCGCCCTCCTGAGCCTTTGGTAAATCTCCGTTATGGTCTCTTTTAGAGCCTCACCGAGCGCACCCACGGGGTCAAGACCCGACGGAAACTCATCGGGAGCAAACTCACCAGCCCTCAGCTTCTCAAGTGTCGTTATCATAGCGCTCGCCTTATCAACGACGCTCGCGTATTCCGACTCAAGTTCCTTCACACTCTTTGAGCAACTGCTCTTTAGAGCCTTCAGGCTCTTTTCAAAGTTTTCAAGAATCTCCGTCATCTCCTCGTATACGGGTATGGGTATTACTTCCCTGTCAAGGGCGTCCCTGTGCTCGTAAAAGACGGTTGAGATGTAGTAAAGCCTGCCCAGGCACGTCTCAAACTTTTTACTTATCAGCTGTATAAGGATTGCGGAGAGTATAAGAGCGTATCCGACGGATATGAGCGTCGCAAAGAGCCACTCAACCTGAAGGAGAAACCGAAGAACCAAAAGCGTGGGGATAAATATTATCAGGAAAATCTTCGGAAAAAGCTTAAGAATCTCGTCCGCAAGAGAAATCTTCTTTACGAAATTTATGGTTTTCACCTCCTCTTGCTTGACCGTATATTTACAGCAAGCTTAAGGTAGCCCCTCTCAATCACCTTCCTCTTCCTCCTTTATGTTCATCTCCCTCCTCATAGCTATTTTACCCGTTCTCGCCATCTCCTTTATACCGAAGGGCTTTAGGAGTTCAACCATAGCGCTTATCTTGTCCTCGTCCCCCGTTACCTCTATCGTGTAGGTGTCGGGAGATACATCAACGATTTTACCACGGAAGATTTCCGTAATCCTAAGGACTTCATCCCTCGCCCTCGCGGAGGGTGTGTAAACCTTTATGAGAGCGAGCTCCCTCTCAACGTGGGGAACGTCCGTGAGGTCCGTTACCTTTAGCGTGTCTATCAGTCTCCTGAGCTGTTTGACGACCTGCTCTATGACTATGTCATCACCTATCACTTCTATGGTCATTCGGGATATACCCTTTTCGTGCGTTTCACCCACCGAAAGCCCTTCTATGTTGTAGCCCTTTCCCGCTATGAGCGTCGCTATGCGCGCGAGGACACCCATCTCATTCCTGACTTTCACGGTTATTATGTGCTTCCTTACGTTCCCTTTACGTATTTTTCTGGTCTTGGGTGATTTTATTACTTGAAGGTCAGATTGTCCGCTTGTTTCCGACATCCCAGCCTCCTTTTTACGGATACTTCGGAATATAATTTTAAAATTTAAGAATGGAAAGGGTAAGAGAGCTTCTGAGGAAAATATCAGATAGTGAAAACCTATCCGAGGAAGAGATGTATGAGCTTATGTCCCTCGTTGCGGACGGGAAAGCAACGCCCGCACAGCTCGGCGCCCTCGTTATGGGAACGAAGATGAAAGGTGAGACGCCCGAGGAGATAGCGGGAGCGGTAAGGCTCTTTAGGGAAAGGGTAAGGAAAATTCCGGTATCCGAACCGGATAAGCTCGTTGACACAGCGGGAACGGGCGGGGACAGGAGTTCAACCTTTAACGTCTCCACCGTCGTCGGGTTTGTCCTCGCGGGGGCGGGTATTCGCGTAGCAAAGCACGGGAACCGCTCGGTTTCCTCAAAGAGCGGGAGCGCGGATTTCCTTGAAGCCCTCGGGGCGAATATAGAGCTACCTCCCGAGAAGGTAGCCCGCCTTATAGAAGAGGTAGGTTTCGGGTTTATATTCGCCCCCCTTTACCATCCCGCGATGAAACACGTAGCACCCGCGAGGCGCGAGGTAGGCGTTCGTTCTATATTCAACCTCGTCGGACCCCTCACAAATCCCGCGGGAGTAAGGCGTCAGGTAGTCGGTGTTTTTTCTCCCGACTACGTCCGAAAGGTCGGGGAAGCCCTCCTCAGACTCGGGGCGAAGAAAGCCTACGTCGTTCACGGAAAAGGAGGCATAGACGAGGTAAGTCCCGAGGGCGAGACACTCGTATGCGAGGTTTCACAAAACGGGACAAAGGTGTGGGAATTTGTGCCCGAAGATGTCGGAATAAAGCGCTCATCACTTGACTCGGTTCGCGTCAATTCACCGGAGGAAAGCGTGAAAGTAGCGCTCGGCGTTCTTGAGGGAGAAAGGGGACCCGCGAGGGATATAGTTCTCCTTAACGCGATTTTCGGGATACTCGCGTCAGAAAAGGCAAAGGACCCTAAGGAAGCCTATCGGATTGCGGAGGAGTCTATAGACAGCGGGAAAGCACTTGAGACCTTAAAGAGGTTTGTTGAACTCTCCCGAAAGCTGTGAAGGAAGCGCTTATATTACTCTTTCTTATCGTATCTTACAATTACATCCTTTATTACATTACCGCGGAAGGACTTTCCGCGGTTCCTTTATTTCCTAAAGACCCGGTTCACGTAATCATAGTCCTCTCGTTTAACCTCGTTCTTTACATCGGTTGGTTTTTCGGGGAAAGACGAAGACTCGTAACGCTTCTCGGATACCTCTTTTTCGTTCAGATAGCGCTCCTGAGCTTAATACAAAAAGACCCTTACGTATTCGTCTCGGACGCGGTTCCCGTAGTTTTCACGCTTATGCTCGTTGCCCTCTTTGAGAGCCCGTTTGAGAAAGAAAAGAAGAGACTTGAGGAGGAGAGGAAGAAACTCCTTTTTGAGCTTGAGAAGAACCTAAGGAAGCGCGAAGAGATAGAGGAGAAGATAGACGAATACAAGAGGGCTATATCAGTCCTGAGGTTTGAGCTTGAGAGAAAGGAAGAGAGTCTCAAGAGGGCTAAAGCACTTGAGGAAGACGCGAAGAAGGTAGAGCAAAGGGAGAGGGAAGTAAACGCGCTCAAGAAAAAGCTCTCGGAACTTGAGACCGAACTCCGAAAACAGCGCGAGAAGGAAGCCCGTCTCCTTGATGCAAACAGACAACTGTTTCAACTCCTTGAACTACTCGGGAAGGAGGAAGACAAAAAGAGGGGAACGAGGGAAGTAAAAGAACTCAGAAAGGAAAGAAAGAAACTTATAAAGGAAGTCCTTGAGCTTCAAAAGCTACTTGAGGTTTACGACAAAGAGAACAAAGAGCTGAGGCTCAGACTTGAGGAGTTAAACCGGGAAAAGGAAAAGCTCACGAAAGAGCTTGAGGAAGCGCGAGAGAGCGCGAGAAGGGCAAAGAGCGCGGAGGAAAAGCGCACGGACGTCTACCGCGAGGTTCTGCGCGCCATCCTCCCCCACGTTGATTTTTCAAAGGAAGCTGTAAGGGAATTCGGTGAGCTTGACAACGCGCGAAAGCGCGCCCTCATAAGGGAGCTTGAACGCCTGAAGGACGGAAAGAAGCCCGAGAGCCTCGCGAGCGATAAGGACATATACAAGCTAAAGTTTTCGGGGGGGAGGGCTTATCTTGGCAAAAAAAACGAGCGGTGGGTTGTCATAGGTATACTTGACTCGGAGGACGACAAAGACAAGGCTCGGTTTATAGAGGGGTTGAGGGGGAGG
>JAADEK010000071.1 GCA_013153455.1 Aquificota bacterium | reverse complement strand
TAAAAAACATCCTGCCTGTTGCAGTATTCCATCGCGTGCTCGGGTGAAAGTTCAACCGCCCTCGTCAGACACCTTGTCGCCTTCTTTATAACGTTCCCGATTACGCGCTCCTCTTCGGGAGAAAACGGGGAAAGGACGTATTTAACCACGTCTTCCTTCTTCTTTGGTCTTCCTATGCCTATCCTCAGACGCGGAAAATTCTGAGTTCCTATGGCTTTTATAATTGACTCAACACCCCTGTGTCCCCCCGAGCTTCCTCTGAGCCTCAGGCGCATACTCCCGAGGGGCAGGTCAAGGTCGTCGTATACAACTATCATCTGCTCGGGGGAGAGTGAGAACTCCTCAAGGAGGTTGTATACCGCAACACCAGAGTTGTTCATATACGTCTGGGGCTTCGCGAGGTAGACTTCCTTGCCCCCGAGGCGGGCTTTGTATACGTGCGAGAGGGCGACCTCTTGGGGATTTTTTAACCTCAGGTTTTTCGCAAGCTCGTCTATAACCATAAACCCGACGTTGTGACGGGTCTTCTCATACTCCTTACCCGGATTCCCCAAGCCGACCAGGAGGCGTATGTCCATCTATCAGGAGGACTGCTCTTCGCCCTCTTTTGCTTCCTCTTGCTCCGCTTGTGCGGTTTCTTCTTCGGGCTCATAAACTACCGCTACGGTTTCTTCGGGGTTGTCAAGGATTACGCAACCCTCGGGAGGCTTTATATCCCTGACGTGGAGAGCCTCACCGAGCCCCAAACCGCTCACGTCAACGACTATCTTCTCGGGTATCTTTGTCGGCGGTGCCTTTATAGTGAGCGTGTGCATAACGGGCTCAAAAGTCCCGCCCGCTTCAACACCCGCGGGCGTCCCGACGAACTCTATCGGAACCTCAACTTCTATCTCTTCAACGTTCGTAAGGTCGTAAAGGTCTATGTGTATTGGATTGTTACCGAGCCAACCGAACTGTATGTCTTTCAGCTGGTAAACCCTCACATCACCCTCAAGCTCCCCCTCTATGAGGAAAGCCTCACCGTGGGGAAGCTCCGCAAAATCCTTAACGCTCATCCACGCGTGCCTGTTCTCAACACCCTTTCCGTATATCTCAACGGGAAGCCATCCTTCCCTTCTCTTCCTCTTTAGCTCGCTCTTCCTTCCGGGTGTTCTGGGTATGAGCTTTACCTTTACCCTCTTCATCTCTCTTCCTCCGTGATTTCAGGAGAGATTATTATACCAACTTTTCGGTGTAGTATAAAAGTATGGGTATCTTGAGGAAGGCTTGGCATTACTTTTCCAACCTCCTCCTCCTTTACGGATACTACTTACTGTTTTTATTCTTTTACGACACATTCCTCAGGGTCCTGCCCTTCGGAGCATTCGCTGTTTCCCTGCTTTTGACCCTTTTAATCTTCGGGCTTAACGTAGCTTACTGGTATAGGGACAAGATTTTCGGAAGGTGGAAAAATGCTTAGGGCTTTCTTCTTGGGGGTAATTCTTATGGTCGGGACACTGCTCGCCCAAGAGCTATACATAAGAGACCTGCAAAACGGTGTTAAGCTCATCGTCCGACCCAGAAAGGACACAAAGGCTGTATCCCTTCAGGTATGGATAAAGGTAGGGTCCGTTTACGAAAAATACGACGAGAAGGGTATGGCTCACTTCCTTGAGCATATGGTCTTCAACGGAACGGAGAAATACAGATACGGTGAGATAGACAGACTCATAGAGAGCCTCGGGGGGAATATAAACGCGGGAACCTCAAAGGACTACACCTATTACCACGTTGAGATAGCTCACACATACTGGAGGGAAGCCCTTGACGTCCTTCACCAGCTCACTATGAGGGCGCTCCTTGAGGAGGAGATGATAGAAAAGGAGAAGAAGATAGTCATAGAGGAGATAAGGAGGGCAAAGGATAACCCCAATTACGTCCTTTGGAACGAGTTTGAGAAACTCGTCTACAAGGTCTCACCCTACCGCTTTCCCGTCATAGGCTTTGAGGAGACCGTGAGCAAGTTCACCCGCCCCATGCTCCTCAGGTTCTACAAATCCTTTTACGTTCCTAAAAATATAGCGGTTGTTGTGGTCGGGAACGTTGAACCCTCGGAGGTTGAAAAGGAGGTTAAAAAGACCTTCGGTTCCGAGCCTTTCGCTTCGCCCCCCAAGGTCCGTATACCGAACGAACCCCCTCAGAAGGGTATAAGGTTTAAGAAACTTGAGGACAAGAGGGTTCAAAAGGCTCACTGGGTGATAGGTTGGCGCGTTCCCGCAATCGGGAAAAACGAGTATAAGGGTCTCATAATACTTACCGAGCTCTTGTGCGGCGGGAGGATTTCGCTCTTTTACAGGGAGCTCAGGGAAAAGGGGCTCGTATACTCCTACTGGTGCGGTGACCTCGGAAGACCGAGGGACAACATCTTCGTCGTGAAGGCGAGCTTTCAACCGGAACGCTACGAGGAGGTAAAAAAGAGGGTCTTTGAGCTTATGGAGGAACTATACAAAACCTTGACGGACGAACAGGTTGAGGAAGCAAAGAGGAGGATAATAAACGCGAGACTCTTTGAGCAAGAAAGGGTTGAGAACGAAGCTTACGATATAGGATACGCTTACACCGTCGTGGGAGACCTTGACTTTTACAGATTCTTTGAGAAGAACGTAATGAGGGCAAGGAGGGTTGACGTTCTGAGGATATTTGAGAGATACATAAAGAAGGACGTCTACTCCGAGGTGCTCATGGTTCCGAAAGATGAAAAGGGCGATAGTTCTTGAAAAAGATTTCCTGAGAGCTCTTTCAAAGAAGGGAAAAAAAGATTTCCTAAAGGAGATAGAGCGCCTCTCAAAGGAAGCGGAGCTTCTCCTTATAAAGGACGAAAAGGGCTACAGGGAGATAAACTCGCCTGAGGAACTTTGGGAAGAGCTTTCGGGCACGGGACTGGGTTTCTTTGACGGAACTTCCCTCGGAGGCGAGGGAGCGATAGGGGTGGTTCTGATATCACCGAATAAAACCCTCACGCTCTCGGAGAGGGTGGGGAGGGCTACGAGCAACGAGGCGGAATACAAAGCCCTTATAAGACTCCTTGAGGAGGCAAAGAGGGAGGGATTGAGAAAGTTAAAGGTAAAGGGGGACAGCGAGCTCGTTATAAAGCAGGTCAGGGGTGAATACAAGGTAAGGGAGGAAAGGCTGAGGAAACTATACGAGAGGGTTAAGGAGCTTGAGAGTGGATTTGATGAGGTCTCATACGAGTGGGTCCCGCGCTCGGAAAACAAAGAGGCGGACAAGCTCTCAAGGAAAGCCTTTCAGGGTTCAACGCGCTGAGCGTCGGACCATATCCACTCAAGCCCGTAGTATTCCCTCGTTTCGGGTGTGAATATGTGGACTATCGTGTCTATCAGGTCAAGGAGTATCCACTCCCCGTGCTCCTTTCCCTCCACGTGGTCGGGCGTATAACCGCGCTTCTTTAGCTCCTCCTCAAGGTAGTCCGCGAGGGCACGGGCGTGCGTAGGGGAGTTCGCGCTCGCTATGATGAAGTAGTCCGCGAGGTTTGTCAAGTCCGAGACGTCAAGGATTACGATATCTTCCGCCTTTTTGTTCTCAAGGAGTTCCTTTATGAGCTTAAGCTTTTCCATTTTTTAAATAATTTTATCAGCTCCTTGTAGTATGCGTTTTCCCCGTAAAGCTCCTTGTATTTCTCAAGCGCTTGCTTTGC